>NZ_LKDX01000008.1:0-116227 GCF_001401795.1 Pseudoalteromonas sp. P1-26
AAATTTAAAAGCTCAGTTGGTTAGAGCGCTACCGCTCTCTATGGCCCACGCCAAAATCGGTGGTTCGAATCCACTCGGTCGTACCAATTCTAATTTTTCCGAATTATAAATTTAAAAGCTCAGTTGGTTAGAGCACTACCGCTCTCTATGACCCGCGCCAAAAGTTGGTGGTTCGAATCCACTCTGTGTACTAATTCTAAATTTCTCTAATTTAAAAAAATAAAAAGCTAAGTTTATTAGCGCATCCCTCCTCTCTGTGACCCACGTCTAATTTAACAAGGCAAATATAGCTATAAAAAAAGCGAGCAACCTGCTCGCTTTTCTCTACTTGGTTTTGTTTATCGCCTATTAACTCACATTTAGCGACCAATTATCAGTGCGCCACCTTGAGCTAGTAAGTTTAAGGTTAATTTACCACTGTTACTTACTGTGACTTGCTTACTACCTGCACTGCCATCTTTTTTATCAAACAACAGGGTGATTTTTTTACCTGCTAACATAGGCAAATCAATATCTAATGTTTTAGATTTATTTTCACCATTTATGGCTGCTACCCACCATGTTTGCTGGTGACGCCTCGCAATCGTTGCATCTTGACCCGGCTGACCTGCAATATAGCGTGTTTCATCCCATACCGTTGGCATCGCCTTTAAAGTATCAATAACAAATTTAGGTTGCTCTTCAAGGTTATTTGGCGTCAGGCCAAAATGTTGCACTGGTGATTGATAAAGCACACCTGTTGCCAGTTCAAATGTATCTGTGGTTTTACGAATATTGCCGACTGTTTGATCTTGAGATAAGCGTTTGTTTAAAAACACTGGGGCAAAGTCCATAGCGCCAATAGCATTACGAGTGAACGGTAAAATAGTCGCGTTATACGCATGTAAATCTAACGAATTTTGATGAAAAACAAGGTTCTCCGATGCCAGTACCGCTTCAGATGTGACGAAGTTAGGATACATTCTTTCCCAGCCACGCGGGATGGTGCTGCCATGAAAGGTGATCACTAAACCATACTGATTTGCATCTGTAAGAATATCTTCATAGAGTTTAATGGTCTCTTGTTTGTCACCACCAAAAAAATCTACTTTAAGCCCTTTAACACCAATGCTTTGCAACCACGCCATTTCATTTCGACGTGCTGGTGCACTGTTCATTCTATTTTGTGGGGTTTGAGGTGCGTCATTCCACCAGCCATTTGAGTTGTACCATAAAATAACATCAACGCCCTTTCCATTGGCGTACTTAACCAATTCAGCCATTCTCTCGCGGCCAATGTTTTTATCCCACCAATTGTCGATTAATACATATTCAAAATTTAATGATGCAGCTAAATCGATAAATTTGATTTGGTCATCGTAGTTGATACTTGGGTCTTGCCAAACAATCCAGCTCCATGTTGAACGACCCATTTTATATTCTTGGCTTGCTTGATAAAGGGGTTTAACCAAATCAAACGCCACGGTTGATTCAACAATTGGCTTTAAACTCGTTCCTAACGTGATGGTGCGCCAAGGTGTGGTTGCAGGCATTGCCATAGCCGCATAAGTTGCACCAATGCCATTGTTTTCTCCAGCCTGAGGAAATGAAATACGATAAACACCGTCTTTCGTGCCCTCGCTTAATTTTGAGCCAACATAATGGCTATCAACACCGGTTTCAGAAATTAATAACCAACCTTTATCGCTATTTTTAAATAATGCAGGAAATGTATAGCCCACGCCATTCGCTGACGGTGTTCCAAGGGCTTCGTTGAAGGTGTAAGGCTCTTCGTAACTTGGTTTTGTTTGCATCCAGCCCGTTTCAGGTAAGGCTTGTGGGCTTATAAACGTGGTTGCATTATCTGGTAGGTTAAAAGCACTGTATTCAGCTAACACCTTAATACGGGTATCAGTTTCAGCTCCCGATATCTGATAACGAAATGCAACATCGCTATCAGACACGTTAAACTCGACTCCTAGTACTTTGCCCTCTTGATTTTCAAATTGCGCTTTTAAGGTATTCGCCGTGTAGTTTACTTCACTCACCTTTGCATTATGCAGCTTATATCTTTCATTGACTGAAGCTGTTGTATGGCTTTTATATTTTAGGCTTTGTGAAAAATCACCCAGGTTGGTATTTAAACCAAGCTGTGATTGCTGCAAAAACTCTTGGTTGCCATAATTTACGCTATAAACAAGCTGATTTTGTTGTTTTTCGAGTTTTACAGTTATTTGTCCATCTGGGCTTGTAACGCTAAGCGGTAATTGTGCGTGAGCAAGCATAGAGCTTGTGAGAAGTGATATATAGATACTTGGTTTTATCATTGTTGTTATCCTTAAGCTGCAAAAGCATTAAGTGATATCATAATACAAATGTAAACTTTTTGTCACTCAAGTCTATTAATATAAGCTGTGATCGAAAAATGTACTCCATCCGTTAGATATTGTTACAGTTACTAGGTTGTATATTTACGGCAAAAGGCTAAGCTTTAGATAAATAACAAAAACTTAAACAATTTATGAAACTACTGACCGTATTTTTTTTATTCGCCTCATATCAAGCTCTTGCGGGCCTTACGCCTGTTAGCTTTGAAAAAAATGGCGAAATCATCACTGAAGAAGCGGTGCGTTTCAACGGCGGATATGGGTATAACTTAGATGCCAAACATGTATTAAAGCTCGTTACTTTAGATTGGCCTCCTTATATAGACGAAAACTTATGCAACAAAGGCTGGCTCTATCAATTTACTGTAAGCTCCTTACTTGAAAAAGGTTATGGCGTGCATATTGGTTTTTATCCTTGGGCACGTGCCGTAAGAGAAGCTGAACTAGGCCGCGCTGATATTCTTTTTCCTGAATATTTCGTTGAAGATGATGTTATTTCAGATAACTTCCTTGATAAAACCCGCAACGATTTACTCGCTTTGAGCCATGCCATTCCAGGTGGGGATCTTTCTTTCGTGGCGTTAAAGGGAACTCAAATTCCATTTAATGGCGATTTAAACTCTGTAAAAGACTTGCCTATTGGTGTAGTTCGCTCATATAAAAACACCAAAGAACTCGATGCCATGATTGATAATAAAGAAATCGATACAATCGTCGCTAATAATGAGTACCAACTAATTCATCTCTTACTTAGTAACCGCGTAAGCCTGATTGTGGCAGATCTTGAAGTGTTAAAAGCAAGCGTTTACAAGTCTGAATTATCAATTAGCGGCAAACGACAAATACTAGAATCACTGGTCGCATTAGAGCCTAAGCTTGAATACAAACCGCTATATTTTTCTGTCAGCAAATCAACGCCACACTGGCAAAAAGTTTTAGAAGACTTAAATGATGAAATAGAACTCATGCAACAGAGCGGCAAGTTTGATGAGTTTATTGAAGGTATGAAGCAACAATGCTACGGATTAGACAAAGCGGCGTAAACGCCGCTTTATTTTGATTATATCAGTACGCAAGTGAGTACTACTCGGGCACTCGAACCCAGCCTTCCATTAATACACGTGCACTTCGGCTCATACTTGCTTTTGTGACTTGCCAATTACCATCAACAAGTGTTGCAGCAGCGCCCACTTTTAAAGTGCCAGAAGGATGACCAAAGTTTACCTCCTGTCGCTCACCACCACCTGCAGCAAGGTTTACCAAGGTACCAGGAATAGAAGCTGCAGTACCTATTGCAACCGCAGCCGTGCCCATCATGGCATGGTGCAACTTACCCATCGACATAGCACGTACTACTAAATCAATATCAGCTTCGTTTACAACTTTACCGCTTGATGCATGATAAGTTTTAGCTGGTGCAACCCAAGCTACTTTTGGCGTATGTTGACGTGCCTTTGCTTCATCAATATGAGAAATTAGCCCCATTTTCAACGCCCCATAGGCACGAATCGTTTCTAACTTTTCAAGTGCCGATGCATCACCGTTAATGGCTTCTTGTAGCTCTGTGCCATCATAGCCAACTTCACTGGCGTTAATGAAAACTGTAGGAATACCCGCATTGATCATCGTTGCAGACAACATACCAATACCCGGCACTTCTAATTCATCGACTAAGTTACCTGTTGGGAACAAAGCCCCTTCGCCATCAGCAGGGTCCATAAATTCAAGTTTTACTTCAGCGGCTGGAAAGGTCACGCCATCAAGCTCAAAATCACCAGTTTCTTGCACTTCACCGTTAGTAATTGGCACGTGCACTATGATGGTTTTACTAATATTGACTTGCCATACTTTAACTTCAACAACGCCGTTCTCTGGAATTTTGCTGGCATCAACAAGACCATTTGATACAGCAAAGGCCCCGACTGCTGAAGTTAAATTACCGCAGTTACCACTCCAATCTACAAACGCTTTATCGATAGCAACTTGACCAAACAGATAATCAACATCGTGATCAGCTTTAGTACTTTTCGATAATATCACCGTCTTACTGGTGCTTGAGGTTGCACCGCCCATACCATCAGTTTGTTTTTGGTAAGGATCGGGGCTGCCAATCACACGTAATAACAGGTTGTCGCGCGCCTCACCTGCCACTTGAGCAGGCTCGGGTAAATCAGTCAAGTTAAAGAACACCCCTTTACTGGTGCCGCCACGCATATAGGTCGCTGGCACCTTAATTTGTGGTTTAAATACCATTGCTTAGTGCTCCTCAGATTCTAAAAAATCTTGCGCGAAACGTTGCAGTACACCACCCGCTGAATAAATTGACACTTCTTCAGCTGTATCTAAACGGCACGTCATTGGTACTTCAACGATTTCACCATTGGCACGGGTAATCACTAGTGTCAGTGTTGCGCCTGGTGTTGGCTCACCTTTAACACTGAAACTCTCACTACCATCAATACCTAGCGTAGTTCGCGTGGTACCTGCTTTAAACTCAAGCGGTAATACACCCATACCAATTAAGTTGGTACGGTGAATACGCTCAAAGCCTTCGGCTGCAATCACTTGAACACCAGCTAGGCGTACACCTTTTGCAGCCCAGTCACGTGATGACCCTTGACCATAATCGGCACCAGCCACAATGATAAGCGGTTGTTTGCGCTGCATGTAGGTTTCGATAGCTTCCCACATACGCGTCACTTTGCCTTCTGGTTCAATGCGAGCATATGAACCTTGCTTCACTTCACCATTTTCTTTAACCATTTCATTCAATAACTTAGGGTTAGCGAATGTAGCACGCTGTGCTGTTAAATGGTCACCTCGGTGAGTAGCATACGAGTTAAAATCTTCTTCTGGGAGACCCATTTTAGCGAGGTATTCACCAGCAGCACTTGACGCTAAAATCGCATTCGAAGGTGATAAATGGTCAGTAGTGATGTTGTCGCCCAACACAGCTAAGGCACGCATATCACTCAAAGAGCGTTCACCCGCTAATGCGCCTTCCCAATAAGGAGGACGGCGAATATAAGTACTTTGTGGACGCCATTGGTAAAGCGGATCGTTGTCTTCGCCATAATCTACACTTAAATCAAACATTGGCTCGTAAACCTTTTTGAACTGCTCAGGTTTAACACTTTGTTTAATCACTGCATCAATTTCTTCGTCTGATGGCCATAAATCCATAAGGCGAATTTCGTTGCCTTGTTGATCATGCCCTAATACATCTTTTTCGATATCAAAACGAATAGTACCGGCAATAGCATAAGCAACAACCAGTGGTGGTGAAGCTAAGAATGCTTGTTTAGCATAAGGGTGAATACGACCATCGAAGTTACGGTTACCCGAAAGTACAGCCGTTGCGTATAGGTCTCGGTCAATCACTTCTTGCTGAATTTTTGGATCAAGCGCACCACTCATGCCGTTACAGGTTGTACACGCGAAGGCAACAATACCAAAGCCAAGTTGTTCAAGCTCAGGTAATAAATTGGCTTCTTCTAAGTAAGACTTAACCGCTTTAGAACCCGGTGCCAGTGATGTTTTAACCCATGGCTTACGAGTTAACCCTTTAGCGTTGGCATTACGCGCAAGTAAACCTGCAGCAATAACGTTGCGTGGGTTACTGGTATTAGTACAACTTGTGATTGCAGCAATGATACAGGCGCCATCTGGCATTAAGCCTTCTTCATTCTCAACAACGCCAGTGATACCTGCTTTATCAAGTTCGCTTGTTGCAACACGGCGATGTGGATTTGAAGGGCCCGCAATATTGCGACCAACTGAAGACAGATCAAAAGTTAACACACGCTCATACTCGGCCGTTTTAAGGCTATCACTCCAAAGGCCAGTCTCTTTTGCGTAAGTTTCAACTAGTTTAACTTGCTCTTCTTCACGGCCTGTTAAACGTAGGTAATCAAGTGTGTTGTCATCGATGTAGAACATCGCAGCTGTTGCGCCAAACTCTGGCGTCATATTAGAGATAGTTGCTCTATCACCTAGGGTAAGTGCATCGGCACCTTCACCATAAAATTCAAGGTAGGTCGACACAACTCTTTCATTACGTAAAAATTCGGTGATCGCTAATACGATATCGGTTGCAGTAATACCCGGTTGTGGCTTGCCTTTTAGTTCAACACCCACAATATCTGGTAAACGCATGTAAGATGCACGGCCAAGCATCACACTTTCAGCTTCAAGACCACCTACACCGACTGCAATAACACCTAGCGCATCGACCATAGGTGTGTGGCTATCTGTACCAACTAATGTATCTGGGAATGCCACGCCGTCACGTTTTTGGATCACAGGTGACATTTTCTCTAAATTAATCTGATGCATAATGCCGTTACCCGGCGGGATCACATCAATATTTTTAAATGCTGTTTTCGTCCAATTAATAAAGTGGAATCGGTCATCGTTACGACGGTCTTCAATAGCACGGTTTTTTTCAAATGCGTCAGGTTCAAAACCTGCGTGTTCAACCGCTAATGAATGATCAACAATTAACTGTGTAGGTACCACAGGGTTCACTTTTGCAGGATCGCCGCCTTTTGCAGCTATTGCATCACGCAAGCCTGCTAAATCAACTAACGCTGTTTGACCTAAGATATCGTGACACACAACACGCGCAGGAAACCATGGAAAATCTAAATCACGCTTGCGGTCAATTAACTGCGACAGTGCATCATTTAGCATTTCAGGGTCACAGCGACGAACTAAGTTTTCGGCAAGTACTCTTGATGTGTAAGGAAGTGTGTCATAGCTGCCCGGTTTAATTGCATCAACAGCAGCGCGCGTATCAAAGTAATCGACGCCGGTGCCTGCTAATGGTTTTCTAAAATTTGTATTCATGATGATTCTACTTGTACTTGGTGACGGTGAACAAAGGTGGCCTGATTGTTTTTGTATTTATTTCGCCCCTTCATAAAGGGGCAGCCAAGCTACCCCTATCACTGATTTAATTACGATTAACGCTCAGAAATTGGCGTATAGCTACGCGCTTCTGGGCCCGTATAATCTGCACTTGGGCGAATAATACGGTTATTAGCACGTTGCTCTTTCACGTGCGCTGTCCAACCTGTTACACGGCTCATCACGAAAATTGGCGTGAATAACTTAGTTGGGATACCCATGAAGTGATACGCAGATGCATGGAAGAAATCAGCATTACAGAATAATTTCTTTTCACGCCACATAACTTCTTCACAGCGAACAGACACTGGATAAAGCACATCATCACCCACTTCTGCTGCCAGTTTTTCTGACCACTTTTTGATAATCACGTTACGTGGATCTGATTCACGATAAATGGCATGACCAAAGCCCATGATCTTGTCTTTACGCTCAAGCATACCCATCAGTGCATCTTCAGCTTGGTCTGCACTTGTGAAGCCTTCAATCATATCCATAGCCGCTTCGTTCGCACCACCATGTAATGGACCACGTAAACTACCAATAGCACCCGTTACACAAGAGTGAATATCAGACAATGTTGATGCACACACACGCGCAGTGAATGTTGATGCATTAAACTCATGCTCTGCATAAAGAATTAAAGACACATTCATTACTTGCTCGAACAGTGCTGATGGTGCTTCGTCATGTAATAAACGTAAGAAGTGTGCACCTACCGAATCATCATCTGTTTCAGTTTCAATACGAACGCCGTCATGGCTAAAACGATACCAGTAACAAATAATGCTTGGGAATACGGCAACTAGGCGATCAATCGCATCATTCGCTTGCGAGAAATCTTGCTCCATCTCTAAGTTACCTAGCATAGAACAACCCGTACGCATTACATCCATTGGGTGCGCGTCTTTAGGAATGTTCTCAAGCACTGTTTTAAGTGAATCTGGTAAACCACGTAGTGATTTTAGCTTTGCTTTATATTCAGTCAGCTCAGACTCTGTTGGTAATTCACCGCGCGACAGTAAAAAAGACACTTCTTCAAACTGCGCTTTATCTGCTAATTCACTAATATCATAACCACAATAAGTTAAACCTGAACCTGATTTACCTACTGTACACAGTGCTGTCTCACCTGCTACTTGTCCACGTAAACCTGCGCCGCCTAATGCTTTATCTACCATGAGTGTTCTCCTTATATGTTGTCGTTATGATTTTTTAGCTGAGAAAAGGTTATCGAGTGTGTTTTCATATGAGTGATAATCTAAAAACTCATATAATTCCGCACGTGTTTGCATATTGTCTACTTGGCTTTGTTGCGAGCCTTCGCTAAGAATAGACGAATACACATTAAGTGCGGCTTTGTTCATGGCTCTAAATGCACTAAGTGGATAAAGTACAATTTCAACACCCACTTCGCTCAATTGCTCTTTTGTATAAAGCGGTGTTTGGCCAAATTCGGTGATGTTCGCAAGAATTGGCACATTTAACGCTTTAGCAAATGCTTGGTAATCTGCTAAATCATGCACAGCTTCTGCAAAAATAGCGTCTGCGCCAGCTTCAACACACGCTGCTGCGCGGTCAATAGCTGCATTTAAGCCTTCTTTTTGGAATGCATCAGTACGCGCCATAATGTAAAAATCACTGTCTGTTTTGGCATCGACCGCAGCTTTAATACGGTCAACCATTTCATCTTTAGACACGATCTCTTTATTAGGACGGTGACCACAACGTTTTTGTGCTACTTGGTCTTCAATATGGAAGCCCGCTGCGCCTGCTTTGGTCATTTCTTTAACGGTACGAGCAATATTAAATGCACCGCCCCACCCTGTGTCAGCATCAACAAGAAGCGGTAA
The DNA here is from genome assembly GCF_001401795.1 of Pseudoalteromonas sp. P1-26. Taxonomy (NCBI): domain Bacteria; kingdom Pseudomonadati; phylum Pseudomonadota; class Gammaproteobacteria; order Alteromonadales; family Pseudoalteromonadaceae; genus Pseudoalteromonas; species Pseudoalteromonas sp. P1-26. The sequence goes on from NZ_LKDX01000008.1 coordinate 9,128, forward strand.
GTCGGTAGCGCTGGTGATTCGACGAATATCTTCAAGTACGTTATCAAGGCTAGTCATACCTAAATCTGGCATGCCGTATGATGCGTTAGCAACACCAGCACCTGAGAGGTAAAGTGCTTGGTGACCTGTTTTTTCTGCCATCATTGCGCAGTACGCGTTGACGGTGCCAACCACTTGCAATGGCTTGTTGTTGGCGATTGCCTGTTTGAATTTCAATCCTGCTGACATTGGATAACTCCTATCTTTGAACGGTTTTAGCTCTTTGGCTAACTCTATTTTTTAAATCTAAATTGTGACTGTTTAACTAAAGCGCTACTAATTTTTTGCTGCGAGTAAGTCAAACTTAGTCTGAATATTTGCCTGAGACGCACTGATATGGCGCTTCATAAGCATTTCGGCTAATTCACCGTCATGGTTTTCAATGGCATTAATAATAGCCAAGTGTTCATCAAACGCTTTTGATACACGCGGCCCAACCATCCCCATTTGTACACGGTACATACGAATTAACTGGTACAACTCATTACATAAAAGATGAATTAAGTGTGCGTTTTTCGACCCTTTAATAATGCGATAATGAAAATCAAGGTCGCCCGCTTCTTGGTAGTATGATTCACCTTCTTTTACACGCTGTGTTTGTAAGTGCTGGTTCAATAACTGTTTTAAACCCTGCACTTCTTCAGGTTCCATGTTATCGGCAGCTAAACGACAAGCCAGCCCTTCTAAGGCACTACGAACCTGATAGACTTCGATTAAACGCTCAGCTGTTAGTGCAACGACACGGCAACCGACATTTGCTTTACGCTCTACCAAATAACAGCTCTCTAAACGATTTAGCGCCTCACGTAAGGTGGCACGGCTTACACCATAGCGTTTAGCAAGTTCTGGCTCAGAAATTTTGCTACCCTGCTCGATGGTGCCTTGGACAATTTCACGACGCATGTCGACAAACACTTGGTCTGATGCTGTTGTTATCGTGATATCGTTGTAGTTATCGTTGGCTTTTTGCTCTGTCATAATAGGTCTATCAAAGTACTAAATTAAGATTGTCGACAATTTGTGAGTTCACTATGCGCCCTATCATTGCAAGTGTCAACCTTGAGATCGGAAAAACAGGCTAAAAAACCAACAAAATGTCGACATAAATTGATATTTATCAAAAATAATGGCTATAAAGAACATTTATATTAGCAATATGTCGACACTTCAATATCACTCTTAAAAAGCTAAAAATATCCCCTGATAGCGCTATAAATGGTATGATCCAGCTATTACTACGTGATGTGAGAGCCATTTAGTGGACGCTAATACATATATTCCTGACTCATTTATTGATGATGTAAAAAGCTACCTTCCCGAACATTTATCTTTAGACGACTTTATTGCAGCCTGTCGCCGCCCACTCAGACGATCTGTTCGCGTAAATACCTTAAAAATGTCAGTCGATGAATTTCAGCGTCAATGCGCCAAAAAAGGATGGGAATTAACAGCAATTCCATGGTGTGAAGAAGGATTCTGGCTAACACGTCCTAGCGACGAAGAAGCGGCGCTTGCCATCGGAAATACCGATTTACACTTAAGTGGTGCTATGTATGTACAAGAAGCCAGCTCAATGTTACCGCCGGTAGCACTGAGAGCCGAAGTTCAGCAAAGCGATGCGGTACTTGATATGGCATCGGCACCAGGTTCAAAAACATCACAAATCGCTGCCATGATGGATAATAGTGGCGTGTTAGTGGCCAATGAGTTGTCATCGTCACGCTTAAAAGTATTAGCAGCAACCCTTAAACGTATGGGCGTAGGTAATTGTGCATTATCACATTTTGACGGTGTGATCTTTGGGGATTACATGTATGAGTGCTTCGACAGTATTTTGCTAGATGCCCCGTGTTCAGGTGAAGGCACGGTTCGTAAAGATGCAGACGCCCTAAAGAATTGGTCAATCGAATCTAATATTGATATTGCTGCTGTGCAAAAAGCCCTTATCAAAAGTGCCTTTTATGCATTAAAACCAGGCGGCACATTAGTGTATTCGACCTGTACTTTAACACCTATTGAAAACCAACAAGTGTGTGAGTATCTATTAGCAGAGTTCCCTGATTGCATCGAAGTACAATCGCTCAATACTCTGTTTGATGGCGCAGACAAAGCGACAACCAGCGAAGGTTATTTGCATGTTTGGCCGCAAACTTACGACAGTGAAGGTTTCTTCATCGCTAAATTTAAAAAAATAGCGTCAAGCGATAACCCTAATCAAAAAGTTAAAAAAGGCGCATTTCCGTTTGCTGAGTTTGATAAAAAACAAAGCCAAGCGTTTATGCAAACAATTAAAAAACAGTTCGGTCTAAAATCACTCAAAGGCACGTTAATGCAGCGTGATAAAGAGCTTTGGTTGTTTCCTGGTGGCTTTGATGAACTGCAAGATAAAATTAAATACTCACGTTTAGGTATTCAACTTGGCGTGATCCACAAAGGCGGAGTTCGCTTAACTCACGAGTTTGCCACTGTCTTTGGCCAAGATTGCGATAAAAATACCTTTGAGATGTCTGCTTGCCAAGCAAACGATTACTTTAACGGTAAAGATATTAGGCTAGAAAAACCAACGCAAGATAATGGTGAAGTAGTTTTAATGTTATGTGGTTGTCCGGTAGGCCTAGGTAAGTGGCAAAAGAATAAAATTAAGAACTCATTACCTCGTGATTTGGTCCAAAATGCCCAGTTGATAACTTGGGTATAAGTTGCGCATAAAGACTGTATAAATAAGGCGCTAATTTAGGTAAAAAGCTGTAACAGACTGATTTTAAACTAGTATAAAATTTGTACATTTACCGTGCAATTTCCTGCTGATTAACTACACTTAAAAGTACTTTCTACTTCTCCCTACTGAATTTAGAAGGTGTTTTTTTATAGTTAGCGCAGGCTCACACGAGCCACCCCCTAAGCCCAGAACAATGCGGATTCGTTCTGGGCGTTTTTTATTCAAAAGTCGCATAGCAAAGCATTAGTCTTTTTGATTTCATTGTAAAAACAATGATAAAGGATTGATTATGCTTAAACCCTTGTGCGTCGTACTACCACTTTTAATCAGCTGCCAAACTCTGGCAAAAAGCAGTGACTACCTAGGCTTTGACTACCCTAATAAGGCTAAAAATGCTGTCAGTATCACTTTTGATGATGCAAGACATAGCCAAGTTGATACCGGTTTAGCACTTTTAAACAAATACCAAATAAAAGCGACATTTTATGTATCCCCTTTTAACGTAAAAGAACGTGTTGAAAAGTGGCAAATGGCTGTAAAAACAGGTCACGAAATTGCTAATCATACGGCAAGCCACTTGTGTACCGGCAACTTTGAATGGCTTCGGGAACTTGGGGTGTCGCTTGAACAATTTACGTTAAAAGAAATGGAGCAAGATATCTTAAAGGGGCAAGATTATATAAAAGCCACACTCAACGTGACACCAACCGCTTTTGCCTACCCTTGCGGAAACACCTTTGTTGGCCGTGGTGCAAATACTAAAAGTTATGTACCGTTAATAGCCAAGCACTTTAAAACAGGTAGAACTTGGCTCGACGAAACGGCAAATAACCCCAACTTTACAGACTTTTCGCAGTTAACTAGCTTACCCATTGATGGACTTACTTTCGAAGAGATCCAAAAAACCATAGAGCAGCACCGAACTAACAATAGTTGGATCATTCTGGCAGGCCACGATATTGGCAAACGAGATCAGTACACTACCGGCACCGACGCGCTAGAGCAGCTCATTGTTTATCTACAAGATCCTAAAAATGGGTTTTGGTTAGATACAGTAAGTAATGTTGCTGACTACGTTGAGGCGAATCGCAAAGCAATAGATTAATTATCGTTTAAATCGAATTCAGTTATTTGGTTATCAGCGTGAATAAGTTCATATTTAGCAAGCAAACCGTCATTGAGCTCAATTAAGCTGATAGCCGCATTACTGACCAAATACTTTTGCCCTTCGCCTATGGTTTGGTGTTTATCAACTTCCATTTGCCAACGTTTAGTGAAAAAGTTAAGTGGGCTTTTTGGCGCATATAAAATTGAGTCGAGCTTATCGAGTACATTAATAAGTTTACGTGGGAACTCATTTTTAATGCCACTGGCGGTCAACTGCCAAATCCGATTTTTATGCTTACCAAAGCGTTTTTGCACTGAAAAACAAAATGAATAATGGACATCACCAGAGAGGATCAAGGTTTCTTTTGGCGTATCTTCACGGCGAAAAGTATCTAGCAACTTTTTAGCAGAACCTTCATGGGCCATCCAGTTTTCAACATCAACTAACAAGGGTTGCCCGCAAAAATTAAAAATCGCTTGAATTGCTTCAATCGATTTAACACCAAACACCGGAGCTGGAGATACGATAATCACTTTATCGTGAGACAATAAGCTTTCTTCTAATTCAGTGAGCCTTTCCCAATCAAGTAAACCTGATGGCTCATTGAAGTTTTGTTCATTACGCCAGCGATGGGTTCGGGTATCGAGCACTACAACCTTTGGAATGGTATTAAGCTCGTAATGCCAATGGTTAAAATTGAGTATTAACTTATCAAAGTCTTTAAAATACCAGCTCTGTTGCTGCAGACTTTCTTTAAAGCTGGGTAATAAAGACAGTGAGTTATCGCCTGCATCATTACCAATCCCCTGCATTAACCAATAACTAATTAAACCATTATTTACAATACGACGGCTAGCTGGGTGCTGATAAATAGCCTGCTCCCAGCCTGCGGTTAAGTTCCAATCATCGGTGACATCATGATCGTCAAACATCATTAATGTCGACACATTAGCGAATAACCTTTCAACGCTTTGAAGACCCTTTGCAAAGCCAACCAGTGCGTCCTTTTCAAGTTTAAATAAGTTAGCGTATTTAGGGGCTAATGCTGGGCATTCAATTGATTCAAAATCAATTAGCTGCCAAGTAACAGCGCTGAAGTTTAATAAATAAAGCGCAATAAATTCTTGAAAATGAATTAAGTGGTTTTCAGCTTTTAAACTTGAGAAGTGTGGCTCGTCTTTTTTGAGCCAATAACCAACACCAAATTTGCTCCGTTTCTGCCAAGGTACTTTGGGTAAGTGTAAATGGCGCTGATATAGTTGCTGCTCAAACTCTTCTGGCAAATCTAAATCAAGCTCTGGTTCTCGAAACACACCAAATAGGCTAATCACTTTTTCAATCGCGAGCAGCATTGGCCCTGCGACATCATCCGCATATATTTGGTCGCCAGATAACAATAATAAATCAGCACCTGCATTAAGCGATTGGCGCTGATCATTTTGCCAATTATCTGCAGCAACAAGGCTGTCTTTTGCAGGGTGATGAGGATTACGACACGAACCATGAAGAATTCTATCGAGTCGATTTGGGATCACAAATGCCGGAGATTCGGCACGTTCATAGCAATAAGACGATAAATCAAGGCTTTTTTCTTCATCATGTAATGAATAGTAGATCAGTGAATCAACTGCAAACTGGCCACTGACTGGCATGACATTAATGAAATTTAAGTAAAGGTGTTGCCCTAATTGGATTGATTCTAAGCTAGAGAATGTCTCAACACCTTTAAACTCTATTCGGTATTGGCAAGGCCTAGTTGTAACAAATTGAAAGCACACTCGCCCTGCATCTGCTCGGCGTACCATTGGCCCCATTACTAACTGAGGTAAATTCGATACGCCGTGCACTATTACGCCCTTTTAGCCTGATTGAACAACGAATAAAAGTTGTTAGTTGTTGCTTCAGCTAATTCGTTAAAAGTAAGCCCTTTTAACTCAGCGATGTAGTAAGCGACATCTTCAACATAGGCTGGTTGATTTGTTTTACCACGATATGGCACAGGCGCTAAATACGGTGAATCTGTTTCGATTAGTAAGCGATCTAGCGGAATTTGCTTTACAACGTCTTTTAACTCTACTGCATTTTTAAACGTAACAATGCCCGAAATCGAAATATAAAAGCCCATATCAATGGCTTTTTTGGCCATTTCCCAGTTCTCTGTAAAACAATGCAATACACCGCCACAATTCTCAGCATTGTGAGCGCGCATTAAGTTAATAGTGTCTTCTCTAGCGTCTCGTGTATGAATAATAAGCGGCTTATTTAGCTCATTGGCAACGTCGATATGACCCACAAAGCTTTCTTGCTGAACAATATGGGTGTCTTTTGAGTAATAGTAATCAAGACCCGTTTCGCCAATAGCAACCACTTTGTCGTGGCTTGCAAGTGAAATAAGCTTTTGCTTATCGAGTGCGTCTTTTTGATCGAGTGGATGCACACCGCATGATGCAGAAACATCTGGATAGTTCTTAATTTTATCCAGCATACTTGGGAATTGATCTAAAGTTACACTTACACATAAAAAGTGTTCTACTTTCTTTGCGCGAGCATTATCTAGTACTTGGTCTAAGTCTAAGTCTAGTTTTTCAAAATCTAAACGATCTAAATGACAATGAGAATCTACAATCATGGTACTTCTTTTATTACATGGTATAGGTCGGATTGCCGGAGTTTAACATAGTACCGAGTAGTTTTTCGATTTTCGCATTCAAATTGGTTTTATCATCGATAAAATTAACACCAATACCTGGTGGGTTTGAGCTTTGTGCACCTTGTGGTGTGATCCAAGCAACTTTACCCGTTACTACATCATCTTCTAGTGCATCTGGTAATGTGACCTTTAAAGCCAATGAATGACCCATTTCAAAGCGCATATTAGTGCGAACAAACAAACCACCATTTTTTAGATAAGGCATGTAACAGCGATATAATTCTTCTAAGTCTTCAATATCTACTAATAATTCTTGCACGATACTTCCTAATTTTGGCTTTCACGTAAAGTAAACGCTAATTGTGAAATGGCTAGTTCCATATTCAAGCCAAGCACATGTGAGTTATTATAAAGAAACTCTGAAATTGCAGTTTGTGCTTTCTGATAATTGAAAAAGTCCATTCCTAACATTAATTGCGTTTTAAGATGCTCTGTTAAGAACAAAGCAAATACATTAACCAAGCTATGATCTTTATTAAGGATGTCGACTAACGCACTGAAATTATGGCTGTCTTTTATCTCAGTTGCAAATTTATAAAGAGAATCGACAGCTTCAAGTTGGTTGTCATTTTGCCACTGCTGAACAAGTAAAGGTTGCCTAGCGAACAACTCTAACCATGAATAATTAGCAATATTTAATGATGCTAACCATTTTTTCGTATATTCAGAGTTAACTTTTATTTCGTGTACGGCACAGCGACTTAAAATTGTTGCAGGTAATAATGCTGTTTGCTCGCACGTTAACAATAAATAACGGCGTAAGCTTGGCTCTTCAAGGGTTTTTAATAAAGCATTAGCCGCAGCAGTGGTCATTTTGTGACACTGTTCGAGCACAACTACTTTGTTACCATTTTGCGCCGCTGAATGGTTGATAAAATCACTGATCTCACGAATTTCATCAACGCCTATTGTTTGGCCTTCCACCTTTACAACGCGTTTATCAGGATGAGTACCCGCTTGATTAAGTTGACAGCTTTTACAATTGCCACAGGCTTTTAAATTTACAGGTGACGCGCAAAGTAAGCCATCGGCGAGCGAATCGACTAAACATTGTTTGCCGACACCTTTATCACCATTAAATAGCTGGGCATGATGAAAGCGTTGCTGTGCAAAACTTTGCGCTAGTTGCTGATAAAGCCCTTCAAGCCACGGCAAAGGCATATTAATTTAAACCTGCAAAAAAGTTATCAAGCACAGTTGTGATTGCCGCATGTACTTCTGGCATTGTTTGGTTTGCATCCACTGTTTTGATACTGCTATCAGTTTTAGCTATTTCAAGGTAGCGTGCGCGCGTGCGCTCAAAAAAACCTAACGCTTCTTGTTCGATACGATCAAGTTCACCACGGCCTTTTGCACGGGCAAGCCCAACTGCAGGGTCAATGTCTAAATAAATGGTTAAATCAGGTTTTAAACCATTTAGCACCATATCAGCTAAAAAAGAGAGTTTAGTCTGTTCAATACCGCGACCCCCACCTTGATATGCTTGTGATGAAAGATCATGGCGATCACCTAAAACCCAAGTGCCCTTTTCAAGTGCCGGATTAATAACATTAGCAACTAATTGTGAGCGTGCTGCATACATGATTAACAGCTCTGTTTCACCCGTCACTGTTTCTTGGTGAGCCTGTTTGACGATATTACGCAGCTCTTCAGCCATAGCTGTACCGCCAGGCTCACGTACATTAATAAAATCGACTTGCTTGTTTTCTAAATAAGCTTGGCATACGGCAATGGCCGTTGATTTTCCGGCACCTTCTAGGCCTTCAATCACTATAAATTTCGCTGTCATAGACTCAATTCTGGTTGTTAGTTTAATTGGTACTGCTTTACCGCACGATTATGTTCTTGCAATGTTTTCGAAAATTGATGGCTACCATCCCCTTTCGCAACAAAATACACATATTCAGACTCAGGTGGATTAACCGCGGCCAAAATCGCTGCTTTCGAAGGCATGGCTATGGGTGTTGGCGGCAAGCCTTTTATCTTATACGTGTTATACGGTGTATAGGTTTTTAAATGTTTTCGTTTTATATCGCCATCAAAATCAGCACCAATACCATAAATAACAGTTGGATCGGTTTGTAAGCGCATATTGGTTTTTAAACGATTGGTAAATACCGCAGAAATTAATGGTCGCTCAGAAGCAAGGCCCGTTTCTTTTTCGATGATAGAAGCCAGTATTAACGCTTCATACGGTGAACTTAACACCAAATCTGCTGCTCTAGTTTGCCATGCGGTGTCTAATTCCTGCTGCATTTTGTTGTATGCGCGTTTTAATAAGCCGCTGGCACTATCTTCACTGTGGTAGTGATAGGTGTCAGGGAACAACCAGCCTTCTAAATTCTCTTGCGTGTTACTTATCTGCGCCGCTAAATTTTCTGTATCTAAGTCTTGGTTTAAATGCGCTTGCTTTTGAATATTAGCAACAACGTCTCGAAGTGGCTGACCTTCAATAATTGTGAAGCTAAAACTCACTTGTGCACCTTGATTGATACGACGAATATTATCAATAACAGCGCTTGTATCCAGTTCATATAGACCCGCTTTTAAATCGGTAAGCGTAGGATCTAATTTAGCAAGTACCTGAAATTTAAAACAGCTATCAACCCACTGCTTTGTTTGCCATGCTTGGCAAAGCTGATTAAAGCCAGTGCCACGTTCTACTTTAAATAAAGTACTATTTTCAACCTTTAACGGCATTTTTAATGCTGATTGAAGCTGTTGATAGCCAATACCACAACATAGCAATGCTAATAACAGCACGCTAACAATGACTTTTATCACACACTCTCCTTGGCAAACTGCGCCGCTAATAGCGCTTTACTGCATTCAATATCAAACTGTGTATCAGCAATCCGTGCAACGGGAACCACGCCCATTAAACTGTTACACATAAATACGGCATCCATAGCTAAAAGCTCATCTAATTGGATTGCTTTAAATTCAATGGCTAACTTATCACATAAAGCGCTGAGATAAACCCCAGTGATACCGCAGCGGTCTAACTTAGGTGACATAACTTGACCGTCTTTAATAGCAAATAAATTTGCAGCCGAACATTCAATCACATTGTTATCATAATCAAGAACAACAACGTCATCACATTCAAGGCTGCTCATTTGCTTTTTGATAAGCACTTGCTCTAAACGGTTCAATGTTTTTAAGCCTGCAAGTAAAGGTTGATGTGCAAGTTTCACGTCGCTGACTGCTAAGCTTACGCCCTGCTGCTGCCAACTTTTATAGTGTGAAACTGCAGGCATTATACTGATCAGCACTTGAATACTTGGTGTATCTGGTAAGCCATAACCACGCCCACCTGCACCACGGGTGATAACTATTTTTGAAATACCGGTTTGTGTATCACTGATTGCGTGGTTAACTTCACGCTCAATTGCGGTTAAATCTAATTCGGGGAAAAATAGTCTTTGCGCGCATTCTTCTAAACGCGCTTTGTGTAAATCCCAGTGCTCAACGACAGAATTCACCACAGAGGCGGTGGTAAAAAAGCCATCACCATAATTTAAGCCACGGTCTTGCGTGCTTATTGTGGTGTCTGGTGTGATTATTTTTATTGTTTGTTTTAATTTACTCATACAAAAAAGCCCAGTTAAACAACTGGGCTCTTCTTTTTAGTCCGTTGTTAAAAAGAATTATACCTTTTTAAACAGCAACGAGCCATTAGTACCACCAAAACCAAATGAATTACATAGTGCGTAATCCAATTTAGCATCACGTGCAGTATGCGGTACGTAGTCTAAATCACAGCCTTCATCTGGGTTATCAAGGTTGATTGTAGGGCTTACTTTCTGGTCAACAAGTGACAAGATAGTAATGATCGACTCTACCGAACCTGCTGCACCTAACAAGTGACCCATCATTGATTTAGATGAACTTACCATCACATCTTTCGCTGCATCACCAAAAATAGTTTTAACAGCTGATGTTTCGGCTTTATCGCCTGCATTCGTCGATGTACCGTGAGCATTAATGTAACCAACTTGGTCTGCATTAACTTGTGCATCGTTTAGGGCATTTTCCATCGCTAGAGCTGCGCCTGCACCGTCTTCAGGTGGAGACGTCATGTGATATGCATCACCACTCATACCAAAACCAACGAGTTCAGCGTAGATTTTCGCGCCACGTGCTTTAGCATGCTCATATTCTTCAAGTACGATAACACCAGCACCATCAGCAAGAACAAAACCATCACGGTCTTTATCCCAAGGACGAGATGCTGCTTGTGGATCATCGTTACGAGTTGATAATGCACGTGCTGCATTAAAGCCACCCATACCAATTGGTGTCGATGCTTTTTCAGCACCACCGGCTACCATTGCATCTGCATCGCCGTATGCAATCATACGCGCAGCATGACCAATGTTATGTAGACCTGTAGTACAGGCTGTAACGATTGAAATATTAGGACCACGTAAACCGTGCATAATCGATAAATGACCAGAAATCATATTGATAATGGTCGAAGGCACGTAGAACGGAGAAAGCTTACGCGGGCCGCTGTTTAATAGTTTGATGTGGTTTTCTTCAATTAAAGTTAAACCACCGATGCCAGAACCCACTGCTACACCAACACGAGTGGCGTTTTCTTCAGTGATCTCTAGACCAGAATCTTGTAGTGCTTGTACACCCGCTGCAATGCCATATTGGATAAACAAATCCATTTTCTTTGCATCTTTCGGTGACATGTAAGCTGATGCATCAAAGTCATTCAGCAAACCTGCGAATTTGGTGCCGAAACTTGAGGTATCGAAATGCGTGATAGTTTGAATACCACTTTTACCGTTTAACAAACCTTGCCAAGTAGATTCAACATCATTACCTAGCGGTGTCAACATTCCTAAGCCAGTTACGACGACTCGACGTTTAGCCACGGGTTGCCTCCAATAAGGAAATTATTTTAGGTGGGGTGTATACCAAATTTATTAGTATCATTCTATAGATAGACTAAGGGCAGCTTAATGCTGCCCTTAAAATCAAAATGCGTAAAATTACTCAGCGTGAGCTGTAACGTAATCGATTGCAGCTTGAACTGTAGTGATCTTTTCAGCTTCTTCGTCTGGGATCTCAGTGTCGAATTCTTCTTCAAGAGCCATTACTAGTTCTACAGTGTCAAGTGAATCAGCACCTAAGTCGTCAACGAAAGAAGCTTCATGTTTTACTTCTTCTTCTTTAACACCTAGTTGCTCAATGATAATTTTCTTTACGCGTTCTTGGATGTCGCTCATTCTTCTTTCCTTTATTAAAAACGCCAATGCGTTATTTTCAGATTGCGGCGTAGTTTACGCCGCATAATTCTGTGATTCAAGGATTTGCTGATAATTACTTATCTGGTCAAACCTCTCGAATAGTATTTGTTCATTTATCGCTTATTTTCATAGCGAATTCAAGTATGTTTAAAGCAAGATCACAAAAATTTCAACAATTTTCGATAATCTTCCGTTAGCAAATTTTTGCTAACTTTCATTAAACCATGTACATCGCGCCATTTACGTGCAATGTTTCGCCTGATACATACGCAGCAGCGTCAGATGCTAAATAACATACCGCAGCAGCGATTTCTTCAGGTTGGCCTAAACGCCCTGCAGGTACATTTGCAAGCGTAGCTGCTTTTTGGTCTTCAGTCAGCTCGTCTGTCATATCTGTTTGGATAAAACCAGGTGCAACAACGTTCACTGTGATACCACGTGATGCAACTTCGCGTGCTAATGACTTAGTAAAACCAATTACACCCGCTTTCGCTGCAGCGTAGTTAGCTTGACCCGCATTACCCATAGTGCCCACAACAGAACCGATATTAATGATACGGCCATTTTTCTTTTTCATCATAGGGCGTAAAACAGCCTTAGATAAACGGAAAATTGAGCTTAGGTTCGTGTCGATGATGTCATCCCACTCACCGTCTTTCATACGCATTAATAAGTTATCGCGAGTAATACCCGCATTGTTAACTAATACGTCGATATCGCCTAAATCAGCCTTGATCGCAGCAAGTGTCGCCTCAATCGATTCAGGATCTGTAACGTTAAGGGCATAACCTTTACCGTTGTCACCCAGGTATTCACTGATTTTAGCAGCACCTGATTCGCTTGTTGCAGTGCCGGCTACTTTTGCACCTTGTGCAACTAGCGTATTTGCAATCGCTTTACCAATACCACGGCTTGCACCAGTGATTAGGACAACCTTGCCCTCAAGAGAAAATAAATTTGTCATTCTATTCCTACTTATTTCGCTTCATCAATAGCAGCTTGCGTATTAACCGCACCACATACCATTGCTTTATCAATTCGTTTAGCAAGACCCGTTAATACTTTACCTGGGCCAAACTCATAGCTTTGTGTGATACCTTGCGCAACTAATGCTTGTACAGTTTCAGTCCAGCGTACCGGGCTGTAAAGTTGGCGTACTAATGCATCTTTAATTGCTTCACTTGATTGCTCAGCTTTTACATCAACGTTGTTGATTACATCACACTTAGGTGTATTAAATGTTAAAGCCGCTAAATCAGCAGCTAATTTTTCAGCAGCTGGTTTCATTAGTTCACAGTGAGAAGGTACGCTTACTGCAAGTGGTAAAGCACGTTTAGCACCTGCTTCTTTACATGCTTCTGATGCACGCTCAACTGCCGCTTTGTGGCCGGCAATAACAACCTGACCTGGTGAGTTGTAGTTTACTGGTGAAACGACTTCACCATTTGCTGATGCTTCACACGCTGCTTTGATTTCGTCGTCACCTAAGCCGATGATTGCAGCCATAGAACCAACACCCGCAGGTACTGCTTCTTGCATATATAAACCACGATTTTCTACTAGTTTAACGGCTTCGCTTAAGCTTACAACGCCAGCACAAACTAATGCTGAATACTCGCCTAAACTGTGACCAGCCATAACAACATCGGCATCAGGGTTTGCGTCTAACCATTGACGGTAAATAGCAACACTAGCAGTAAGAAGTGCTGGTTGTGTACGATGGGTTTGATTTAATTCTTCTTCTGGACCATTTAGTACAAGTGCAGCTAGATCATAGCCAAGAGCTTCAGATGCTTCAGCGAATGTTGCTTTAGCAATTTGTGAATCAGCTAATAGTTCAGATAACATGCCCACAGTTTGTGAGCCTTGACCTGGAAATACGAGTGCAATTTTATGTGCCATACTTTGCTCTTATAATTAAACAAAAAAATATTCTGTAGCAGGCAGCATAACAAGTTTTAGATATGCTGCACTACTTTGTTGTTGGATGTGTTTGCTCAAAAATCGCAGCGATTTTTTCAGGGAGTTGGCGTTCGACTTCCCGCGCGGCTTCATCAATAGCAGCATGAAACGCCTTTGGTGAGGCATTGCCATGGCTTTTAACAACAATACCGCGCAATCCTACCAGACTTGCGCCGTTATACTGGTCGGGGTTCACCCGCTTGTAGAGTTTTTTTATCACTGGACGCAATAAAAACGCTAAACTTTTGTATAAGAAATGTTTGTGTAAGGCTTTGGTGAGTTTATGCATGATCAGTTTGGCAATACCTTCACAGGTTTTTAATGCCACATTACCTACAAATCCTTCGCACACTATAACATCGGCTTTTCCGCTGAAAATATCACTACCTTCACTGTAACCTGTGTAGTTGAGATATTCACACTGCTGCATTAACTGTGCAGCTTGTTTTATTCCTTCATGCCCTTTGATGTCTTCAGAGCCAATATTCAATAAACTAACTCTTGGGTTATCACACCCAAGTGCCTGCCCTGCTACCACAGAACCCATAATGCCAAATTGATAAAGGGTTTGTGCGTCACAATGCACATTCGCACCTAAATCAAGTAAATAAACAGGGTTTTTACGTTCGGTTGGAACAGCAGAGATTAATGCAGGCCGTTTTACGCCTGGAAGCATCTTTAATACATAATGCGCCATAAAAAATAACGCGCCTGTATTACCAGAGCTTACACACGCTTGCGCTTCACCCGATTTAACTAAATCGAGGGCAACTCGCATTGATGAATCTTTTTTAGAACGAACCGCTGAAGCAGGTTCACACGCATTTGTGACGACTTCGCTACAATGGCGAATAATTAAACGAGGGTGTGAAACAGAATCGAGTGCTTCGAGTTCTTTTAGAATAACTTGCTGATTACCACATAAGATGAGTCTTAAGTTGGTATTAGCATTTACCGCTTGCACGGCAGCGGGGATAGATGAACGGGGGCCGTAATCGCCCCCCATCATATCTAACGCTATGGTTAGATTGGTCAGCATATAGCAATCTCTTAGTTAGAAATTACTTTAACGCCTTTGTAGTAACCGTCAGCAGTTACGTGGTGACGACGGTGAGTCTCACCAGAAACTTGATCTACAGTTAAAGTTGGACCACTGATCGCATCGTGTGAACGGCGCATGCCGCGTCTTGCACGAGACTTTTTGCTTTTTTGTACAGCCATTAGTCTTCTCCTAAGAATCTTTCTTAAGTTGTTTCAAAATATCAAATGGATTTGGTTTGTCATCTTTTGCTGCTAATTTACCAAAGCTAGTAGGCTCTGATGAATAACTGCATGAAGCTTCGTTGTGTGTAGGCACTATTGGAATAGCTAAAATCAGTTCGTCTTCGATTAACTCAAATACGTTGATTTCACCGTTTTCGTCCAGCTCTACTTCATCGTAACCTTCAGGTAGATGATCTGACTCTGCATCCAAACCAATTGGCGAATACACAAAGTCTTGTTCCAAATCCAACCCTAATTCTCCATTACAGCGTTGACAAGTTACAGTTACATGTGTTGATAAGTTACCACTTATTACCACTAAACCTTGCTCGTCAATTTTGCAATGAATCTTTACCGCTATTTCACCTGCTTCCTCCTGCACAACTTGCTCTAAACGAGAAAGTTTTTCAAGCGGGACAATACCGTCATACGTTAAACGATGTTGAGCTGCTTTGCTGGGATGAAGAGTGATGGGAATTTTCACCTTTTGCATAGGGGCTGCATCATATAGATAGTTAGTAAGTTAGTCAAAGTAAAAAACCAATTTTGGTAGGTTTTTAACGATCTTCTGCTTTGTTTTCGGATTCATTGTGGCTTATCCTTGGCAAAATACAATTTTCATCCAGAATTTATTATGAAACCAACACTTATATTAGCGTCAAGCTCACCATTTAGACAGCAATTATTAACTAAGTTTAACTTACCTTTTCAAAGTTTTTCTCCAGATATTGATGAGTCCCCTATCGCAGCTGAAACGCCAGAGCAATTAGTTGCTCGTTTAAGCGAGCAAAAAGCCCGAGTAGCCAAACAACATTATAGTGAAGGTTTGGTAATTGGCTCTGATCAAGTTGCGGTATTCAACGATACAATTTTAGGTAAACCTCATACTAAAGAGAATGCCATTAAGCAGCTATCATCGTTTAGTGGCCATATAGTGACCTTTTTAACTGGTTTAAGTGTATTTGATATACAAAGCGACAAAGCAATTACCACCGTGGTGCCATTTGATGTGACATTTAAAGCACTCACACTTGAACAGATCAATGCTTATTGCGATGCAGAGCAGCCATACAACTGTGCAGGTAGCTTTAAAAGTGAAGGATTAGGCATCTGTTTATTTGAAAAGCTCAGTGGCGATGACCCTAATACATTGATAGGCCTGCCACTGATCACATTAACTAAAGTGCTGGCTGAGTTTGGTGTTGACGTGTTGACATGTCACAAAACTTAGTAAAATCTATT
Source organism: Pseudoalteromonas sp. P1-26 (assembly GCF_001401795.1). Taxonomy (NCBI): domain Bacteria; kingdom Pseudomonadati; phylum Pseudomonadota; class Gammaproteobacteria; order Alteromonadales; family Pseudoalteromonadaceae; genus Pseudoalteromonas; species Pseudoalteromonas sp. P1-26. The sequence goes on from NZ_LKDX01000008.1 coordinate 25,435, forward strand.
AAATAGCATAGATTAAAATTCAGCTAAAAAGGAAAGGCTTTATGACTCGACAAGGATTGTTAATAACCTTTTTTCTATCAGGGTTAAGTTTGTTTACGAGCAAAATGCATGCCTCACAAGGGTTATTAGAAGTGTACTCATGCAATACGTGTAATTATGAAAAAGCCAAAACAATTGCTAAAGAACACCACGTCAAACCTGACTGCCAAAGGGAACCTTCATCTAATGAAAGGTTACACCTTGGTCAGCCTATTCTTAAATGCGATACATCATCGAAAAACTTGATAATAGCAAATCCATTAGATAAAAGAGCTTTTAAATTTAATGTTAAGGCGACAAACAACTCATCAACTTCTCAAGAAAATGAGATTATTTCAACAATCGAAAGCTTGCCATTAAACACCTCAGAAAAAGATTTATTAAAAACTTTTTACGATATAGACCGAGATTTCAGAACCGCAGTATCGAAAAGTTCTTCCACAACATCCTCTAAAATTCAAAGTCCGCTTGAGCTTAATTCAACGAGTTCAAATAACGAAGATAGCTGTGCCTTACACCCAGTTAATTACTTTGGCAATCAACAATATCAAACCAACCTCCATGAAGATTTAACAAAATTCATAGAAAAAGAACTTTTTGATGCAAATTGGTTTGATAACTTTAAAGCCTCTGATACAACTGAAAGTGTGCTAAAACTACGTAAAGGCGACTCAGGATTTCAAATAAGTCTTCAACACAATGAAATAGGTTCTTATATTAGTAAGGTTTATGGAAGTTCGGATAACCTTTTAAACTTTGAAGTGAAATATAATGGTGAATTTAATATTGGTGGTACTCGTAAATTAAACTTAACTTACAAGTTAAACCGTGGCGCATCAATTATAGATGGTATGGCAATGAACTTATTATTCAGCCCTGTGGTGGATTTAACTGATGTAGCTATTTCAAATTGCCTACTTAAGTTTATTGAGGAAAATAGTAAAGAAATTGAAACGATTGATAGCCACACACGTGGTAATGCGCATTTAGCTGGGAATTGTAACCGAAAAATTAAAAAGGAATTGTGTTCTAATGAACACAATAGCCAAAAATGTACAAACTCGATTATTAGCTTACGTTGTTAGTGTTTAAATTGGCTAAGCAGTTAAAGCAAATATTGCTTTAACTGCTGGTATGAATCAACAACACATAACGGCGTATGTTGTTGCAACTGCGCCGGGCTATGGGCACCAAAACTCACTCCAATACAAGCAATACCTGCGGCATGAGCCATTGCCATATCGAGTTGGCTATCGCCAATCATCACAGCATCACTTTTTGCGATGCCCTGCTCGTGCAATATTTGCTCAAGCATATCTGGAGATGGCTTCGACTGTGCATCATCTGAGCATTTTACATTCAAAAAGTACTTCCCAAGACCTGACTCATTAAGAAGCCTATCAATGCCTTCACGTCCTTTACCGGTAGCCACAGCCAATTGCATACCTGCATCACTTAACTGCTTTAAAACGGATTCTACATCTTTAAATAAAGGTGTAGGTGTAACATCTAACTCACGGTACTGTGCTTTGTAACCTGCAACAAGTTCGTCGTTTAAATGTAAATGCGCCGGAAAAAGCACTTCAGTGGCTTTTGCCAGCGACAAACCAATGACGTCTTTCGCTTGTTGCTCTGTTGGAACAGGAATACCTAAGTCTCGCGCAGTATTTCGCAAGCAGGTAACAATTTTTGGCACAGAGTCCATCACAGTGCCATCCCAATCAAAAATAACCAGCTTAAACTTGTTCATTATCGGCACGTAGCTTTTTGATACAGTTTTGAAGTGCATTATCGAGTGGCGCTTCAACATGCATGGTTGTTTCGTTTTTAGGGTGCATAAAACGTAAATCATGGGCATGTAAAAACAAACGGTTTAAACCAGTCAGCTTATTTACGTATTGATCAAACTCTGCAACGCCATATTTATCATCACACGCGATTGGGTGACCTTTACATTGCGTATGCACACGAATTTGGTGAGTACGCCCCGTTACTGGCGACGCTTGCACTAATGAGCACTCAGCATATCGCTCAAGCACACGAAAACGCGTGTGCGATGGTTTACCTTCGGTATTATCAACACGAACCACACGCTCACCAGACTTCAAGGTGTTTTTACGAAGTCCTTCGGTAACGTTTTTCGTTTTAGAATCCCATTGACCATCAACTAATGCCCAATAGTTTTTTTCCATGGTTTTTTCACGTAACTGTTTATGTAGATCAGTTAACACTGAACGACGTTTAGAAATAAGCAAACAACCTGATGTGTCACGGTCTAGTCGGTGTACAAGCTCTAAACTACGCTCTTCAGGGCGAAGTACGCGAAGCGCTTCGATTAAGCCATAACTTAGGCCACTGCCACCATGCACAGCCATACCCGAAGGCTTGTTGATCACCATTAAATACTTGTCTTCAAACAAAATGGCGTCTTCAAGTTGTTTTACTTTATCGAGTTTTTTTGGCACAAACTCTTCTTTTTCGGCCACTTTAATAGGTGGAATACGAACCACATCATTTAGTTGTAGTTTGTATACGGGTTTTATGCGTTTTTTATTTACTCGCACTTCGCCTTTACGAAGGATTTTATAAACTGCACTTTTAGGCACACCTTTTAGGTGAGTAATAAGAAAGTTATCAATACGTTGACCTAGATGGTCTTCACCTATGGTAACAAACGAAACTTGTAAGCCGGTTTTTTCTGACATTGCCTAATCACTGATTTAAGTAAATAATTTAGTTGCTAACGCGACGGTAATAGTGGGATAATCACCGTCGCGAACATAAAGTTTGCAAGTAACAACGGTGCTTTTATCACATTAATACATTCGTGAAGCATATTCTGGGTTGCCGATCATACAGATCCGCGCTAAGTTTTCCAAAGCTTTTATAATTACCCAGCCAACACGAGCGTTCAATTATCGGCGATGCGCGTAATATATTGCCTGAATAATTTGAGCACGAATGTTGATTAATGAACATAAAAAGCAATTGAACAAGATAAATTGACTGATAGTGACGACGTAGCAACGTCATTCAGAAGCAGCTGTTGTAGCAAGACATTGAATAAAAATTTGAACATGGTCGACTTCGGGACAAAACTCGTAAATTAAAACCGCAGAATTGGCGGCAGTTTTGACACCTATAAGAATTTAATAACGTGAGAACATGTTATTGTCAGCCACACTTAGTGATGCTCAATGTAAGCAAACAACTTCAGGTTTTGACTTTACCCAGTCGTGAGACTGCACAAAAACAACCGTCAGAAACCACTGAACAGACGAGTTTATATCGTCATGTCAGCGACAGAATTAGTAGAGTAACAATATGAAACGTATGCTAATCAATGCGACGCAGCAAGAAGAAATGCGCGTTGCACTGGTTGATGGCCAGCGCCTGTATGATTTAGACATAGAGAGCCCAGGTCACGAACAAAAAAAAGCAAATATTTACAAGGGTAAAATTACCCGTATCGAACCGTCACTAGAAGCTGCCTTTGTTGATTATGGCGCTGAAAGGCACGGTTTCCTTCCTCTTAAAGAAATAGCTCGCACCTACTTCCCACAAGGCTATACATTCCAAGGTCGTCCAAATATCCGTGACGTGATCAAAGAAGGCCAAGAAGTCATTGTGCAAGTTGATAAAGAAGAGCGTGGCCAAAAAGGTGCTGCGTTAACGACTTTTATCAGCGTTGCAGGTAGCTATTTAGTACTTATGCCTAACAACCCTCGTGCCGGTGGTATTTCTCGCCGTATCGAAGGTGATGAGCGTACTGAACTTAAAGAAGCACTAAGCCGTTTAGAACTACCTAAAGGCATGGGCTTAATTGTTCGTACTGCGGGTGTTGGTAAATCATTTGAAGAACTAGAGTACGACTTAAAAGCCCTATTAGTGCATTGGCAAGCGATTCAGCAAGCTGCTGATAGCGGCCCTGCTCCGTTCTTAATTCACCAAGAAAGTAACGTAATTTTCCGCGCAATCCGTGACTATTTACGTCGTGATATTGGTGAAATTTTAATTGATAAAGCACGTGTATTTGAAGAAGCGAAAGCGCATATTGAGCGTTTCCGTCCTGACTTCATGAGCCGCGTTAAGCTTTATCAGGGCGATGTACCACTATTCACTCACTACCAAATTGAAAGCCAAATTGAATCTGCTTTCCAACGTGAGGTTCGCTTACCATCAGGTGGTTCAATTGTAATTGACCCAACTGAAGCACTAACGTCTATCGATATCAACTCATCTAAAGCCACTAAAGGCGGTGATATCGAAGAAACAGCACTTAATACTAACTTAGAAGCAGCAGACGAAATTGCCCGTCAATTACGTTTACGTGACTTAGGTGGTCTTATTGTTATCGACTTCATCGATATGACACCACCACGCCACCAACGCGAAGTAGAGAATCGTTTAAAAGACGCTGCTCGCCCTGACCGTGCCCGTGTACAGATTGGTAAGATCTCACGCTTTGGTCTGCTTGAAATGTCGCGTCAGCGCTTACGCCCTTCATTAGGTGAAGCAAGCCAAGGTCCATGTCCTCGTTGTAATGGTCAAGGTACGATTCGTTCTAACGAATCAATTGCACTGTCTATCCTTCGTTTAATCGAAGAAGAAGCAATCAAAGACAACACATCACAAGTAAATGCACAAGTGCCTGTGGCTGTTGCCGCTTACCTATTGAACGAAAAACGTCGTAGTGTTCAACGCATCGAAAAGCGCCATAACGTTGATGTTGTGATCATTCCTAATCAACACATGGAAACGCCACATTACGAAGTAGTTCGCTTACGTAAAGACGAAACAATCGAAACAGTAAGCTACGAGCAAGTTGTTGCTCCTGAGCCAGAAGCATTTGAAATGGCTAAAGCGCCTTCAGCACCAGTTCGTGAAGAGCCGGTTCTTAAAGGTGTTGTTATGCCTACTACACCTGCACCTCAAGCTGCACCAAAAGCTGAGCAAACGACTCCTGCGGCTAAAAAGTCTGAAGGTGGCTTATTTGCTGCAATTGGTAAGTTCTTCAAGTCGTTATTCAGCAATGCCGAAGAAGAAGCTGAAAAAGAGCAAGAAGAGAAAAAAGCAGCACAAAGACGTAGCAATAATCGTCGCAACAACGACAACCGTCGTCGTAGCAACAACCAACGCCGTCGCAACTCTCGTAATAAACGTCCTGACGATGCACAAGCTAAAGAAGAAAACACAAATACTTCGAATAAGCCTGAGCAAAAAGAAGGTAACGAGAATCGCAACAAACGTCGTCGTAATTCTAACAACAGAAAACGTAATGAAAAACGTAATGATGATGTAGAACAAACGAATAAAGACACTGCACCAGAGACGAAATCTGAGCAACCAAAGGAAACTAAACCTAAGGTTCGTCGTCAACGTCGCAACTTACGCAAAAAAGTTCGCGTAACAGATGAAAGCGCAGATGAAGCAAAAGCAGTACAAACGACTGAAACAACTGAGCAAGCACCTAAAGCTGAAAAACCAGCCAAGCCTGCAAAAGAAAAAGTAGCAGTTGAAACTGAACAAGCAGAACAGCCAGTTGCTGAAAAGCAAGTATCTTCAGAGCCAGTAAAAGCTGACGCTGAGCCTAAACAAACTGAGCAAACTGAATCGGTAGTTGAATCATCAACTGATGAAGATCAAGCTCAACCTCGTACACGCTCTCGTCGTTCACCTCGCCACTTACGTGCCGCAGGTCAACGTCGCCGTCGCCCTGAGCATGATGAAAAGTCAAGTGATGACAAAGCTGATGCGCCAGCATTTATTCCAGTTGCCGATCAAGCTGCTGCTGAATATGAAGCTGAGCTAAAAGCAAAACAGGCTCAGGCTGAAACTGAAGAACCAGTAAAAGCTGAAGAGCCAGTTAAAACTGAAGAGCCAGCTAAAGCTGAAGAGCCAGTTAAAGCTGAAGAGCCAGTGCAAGCTGAAGAGCCAGTTAAAACTGAAGAACCAGTGCAAGCTGAAGAACCAGTGAAAACTGAAGAACCAGTTAAAACTGAAGAGCCAGTGCAAGCTGAAGAACCAGTGAAAGCTGAAGAGCCAGTGAAAGCTGAGGAACCAGTTAAAACTGAAGAGCCAGTGAAAGCTGAGGAACCAGTTAAAACTGAAGAGCCAGTTAAAACTGAAGAGCCAGTTAAAACTGAAGAGCCAGTTAAAACTGAAGAACCAGTGAAAGCTGAAGAGCCAGTGAAAGCTGAAGAGCCAGTGAAAGCTGAAGAGCCAGCACAAGCTGAAGAACCAGTAAAAGCTGAAGAGTCAGTACAAGCTGAGGAACCAGTTAAAGCTGAAGAACCAGTGAAAACTGAAGAGCCAGTGAAAGCTGTAGAACCTGCTAAAAATGAAAAAACTGTTTTAGTAAAAGGTTCAGCAAGCGCTGCAATGGCAAAACCTACGCCAGTTGCAGATAGTGAGCCAGAGCCAACACCAGCGGCTATGGCGCATGACAAGCGTGTAGCTATTCCAGATAGCGGCCTTCGTGCAGGTTCAATTAAACCTGCTGGCAGAGCCCGTGCTGATATGGCAAAAACCTTAGCGGCTGAATAATTTAGTCGCTTAAGTAAAAAAGCCGCGTTTATAACGCGGCTTTTTTGTGTGTAATGTTTTTAAATAACAACCTGTTGAGTACCTAGGTGATTGGCGTAACCACCTACAAGCACTTTGCTTACCCCCTGCTCATCCGAATAAACACTGGCTGAAATGTGTGAACTGCACCCCATTGCTCTGCCTTGTTCAAACATGAAACGGTTTTCTTGCTGTATAAATACATGTTTTGATAAATAGCATGCAAGCGCGCCACTGGCGCTACCGGTTGCTGACTCTTCGGGTATACCAACCAAAGGCGCAAAGTTACGACAACTTGCAGTCAGCTCACTTTGCTCTTCACATAATTCAAAGGCATGCACACCAATCACGTTATGCTGTTGGCAGAACTCGCTAAGCGCTGCCTCATCAATAACAATTTGATCTAAGTAGCCATTCGGCACAGAGACTATAATATCCGGCAATCCTGTAGTTATTACATCGATTGGTAAGCCTGTTTCTGCTAGAGTAGTTTCATCAAGTCCTAATAAGCCTGCAAGGTCGTCATAAGCAAAGTTGCCTAGGTATTTTGGCAAGGCTTGCTCCATGGTAATTTGCCCGTCTTCGGCAATTGTTACACCTAACAAACCCGCTTTTGTTCGCTGAGTGTAATAACCGGGTTTTAATAACCCTTGTTCGAAGAGCGTAGCAAACACCGCTAGGGTTGCGTGGCCACAAAAATCAACTTCTTCCGTTGTCGTAAAAAATGACACTGCAAAGTCAACTTCATGATCTTGCGCCACAAATGCGGTTTCTGAATAGCCAATTTCTTTTGCAATAGTCAGTTTTTCTGCGCTGGTGAGTTTATCTGCATTCAACACGACACCTGCTGGGTTGCCGCCTGTATTATTTGCACTAAACGAGTTAACTAAAAATGCAGTTATTATCATTATTGTATGCCTTGGTTTAAATTAAATTCATAAAACAACATGCCATTTTCCTTAGATGCTTGCTCTTCAAAAGCCAATTTTTTTAAAAGTTTAATTGATGGTGTATTTGATTCATCAACACCAGCAATGAGCTTATGCCAGTGTGGCTGAGTATCAGCCAAGTTTATAAATCCCTGCAATAACTCAAATGCAAGACCCTGCCCCCAATATTGCTCAGCTAACAAATAACCAATATGAGCATTATGGTTTTCGGTATATATAAATAAAAGCCCAACAACTTCTTGATGTTCAGATTGCAGCATTAATAAGCGGCACTCGTTAAGCATGTTAGCCAACCACTTTTCAGCAGCAGCTATAGAATCAATACCTTGAAAATAACCTGGTAAGTTTGCAATTACAGCAGGGGTTAATATCGTTGGTAAGGCAATCGTTAATTGATGATGCTCATCCATTGACGAGCTTGCGTCTATTTCAATCACATTTAATCTTTTTGTAGTGAAAGATAAATTCATTTTTCATCACCTAGTAAAAGCAATAACAAAGTGAATTATTACTTAGACCATTTATTTGAAACAACTAAGATTGCAACACTAACGCTTATTACAGCAAATAAAAGACCTATAAGCAGTTGCTGGTATGCAATGAAGATTGAAAACCCAATAGCAGCACCGATACAAAAAAATAGCCCAGTATTAGCTTTGTTACGTTTTATCATGGTCGCGTCCCTTATTTAGCCACTGCTTTATTCCTAGTACTCATTTTTTACATTACTTCTGCCCTGAATATCCATGTTGCTGCAAGGCAAAATTATTAAATGAAGTTACTTTTCTATGACCTCTAGTACATCGTATTCATATTTTGAAATTTTTATTGCATAGGCTTTACTGCGCCACTTACTTCTCGACTCAGCGGATACATTTGCATGATCTAGCGTTGTTTTAATCATAAGTAAGAATGAATCATCATGTTCTACAAAACTAACGTATTGCCAACCTTTGGATTTTGGTAATTCAAATAAGGCTGGAACTTCGTAAAGATCGCCTGTATTTACTGATATGAATAACCTAGCATTTGGGCAAGTTTGATATTCACCATCACATTCAGTCTGCGACTCCCAGCTTTGAATGACCCTAATTTGCGGGAAAGATTTATTCTTATAAAGCACTTCCATAGAAGAAAGTATAAAGCTAAGTTCAGTATTAGACAGCTTCTGAACCGATTTAGCCTGAAAGCTTGACGCAAGCATTAACAACACTAGAACCCTGTACTTCATATAATCAACCTTGTTATTCGGTATTCATTACTGTTTCGGTAAGTCAGGGTCGAGCTTCCCGCCTTCGTTGATATAAACGCTGTCCTTTATCAATTCAGACAAGTACCCTGCATAGCCTTTTAACTCAGGATCAGTCACCAATTTCAATGATGTTTCCAAATCGTCTAAGTAATCTACATTTTTATTTTGCTCTGCAAACTGTTTTGAGTAGTTAGTCGCCAGATAAAGATATTCAAGTCGTTTATATCCATCTAAATCTCCATTTAGGGCATGTTGAATATCTTTAAATGCTCTAGCTCGATAATTATTTGCCTTATCAAGGTTCCCTAAAGACTGCTGCCAACGAGCAAGGATTCTTAGTAACTTATTTTTAAAAAATTCATCTTTTTCGCGAAGTGCGTAAGTTTGCTCGAGCAAAGCTAACTTTTGCTCGAGAGTTGGCTTCGAAATGTGTTGAGACGCAAGAAATTCCGTTATTCTCTCAATTTCTGCAGGTTTAAGTTCGTCAAAGTCCCCAGTTAAAGCTATAAAACCCGATGTTTCGCAAAACCAAATGCCATTTCTATCCGTATGCGGCCAAAACACCTGATCATATTTTGATGGCCAACTGTAAATATAACCACCATAGCTTGCAGGCTCAGCAACCGCACATTTTGCACCCTTAACGATTGGGTCATCTACTTCTAACTCTCCCCACGTTGTTGAGTTAGCAAAAGATGATAAAACCAATAAAGCCACTGATAACTTTTTTTTCATAAAAACTCTCTTATAAATATCTTTAAAAATTAGATTTGTTGTTACATCTTCACGATATTCACTAGAACGTTTCAAAATCAGTTAAGGGGTTATAATTGTCATTTTAATTTTCAGCTGGTTGGGTTTATGGATGAATTACCACTTGCCAGCAGCCTCCCGAGGGCATGCATTTTTTATCTCTGTGACAAGTTTTCTTTGCTGAGCCGTCGGTTCACCTTCAACATTCGCTACCTCATCGACGAGATAACAAATTGAAGCTGCTTGCTCTTTTGTTACTTTATCTAAGCATCGCTCAATTACTTTGTGAGGTTTATTGTAAACGTCACTAGTATGCCCTAATAAATGCACACTTGAGCTTAATAAATCTGTAGCTTCTTTCATACTTAAATGAAATTCACTGTTAAAAAGAGCTAGAATTTTTTCTTTTTGTTATTTACTCATTTCTCCATCTATTTTGGCCACTGCAACCATATATAACGCAGCCACATCCATCGGTGAATCTAACTTAAATGCGGGATTTAAATCATGGTGTTTTCTGAACTTACGACGTCGGTGCCAGCTAAAAGGATTCAACCAACCAATATCTATTCCCCCTTCTTGAAGTTTATTCAGTAACACCAAAATGGTCACTACAATACCTAAAACACCTAATACAACATGCATAGTTTTTCCTTATTTTTATCGCAGTTAATTGTTATTTATTTTTTAAATTCTTCAGCTGTAAAATTGCTTTTAAATGTGAAAGCATGTGGTGTGTCGCCGTTTTCTCGCAGATACTGCAACCTCTCTAATGCCTCTTGAGGGGTTGGAATATGGTTATCTTCAATCCACCATAAAACATAACTATCTTCTGCTAAGCGGTGAAACCATTCACCTTTTCTGCGCATGAAATCTCTGTGGTGAGTACGAAACATAAAATTTTTGAGATCTTCAACGCTTTCCCACACAGACATATTGATTATCATATTCGGATCATCAAACATTTTAATATTTGTGGCATCACCAGATTCGTCTTTTAATCGCCATACAAAACCAGCACTGCTTTCAGCAACGCCATTTATTAAATCAAGATTATCAACAAAATCTTTTATTTCTGGCGCATCTAATGGATATTTAGCAAGAGCGATATTCAATTGAGCAAGTTTCATTTATGACTCTCCTTAGCCATCGGGGAAGTTTGTACCTTGAGTGTATTAAAACTAAGCGATACTGAAAGAAAAGAAAAGCACTTTTACGCCTTCCACTATTCGAATTTTTATATTAATCATGCTAAAAACCATCTGTAGATGTTTTACTAAATCAATGATGGCAAATGGAACTACTTTATCTAATCTCCGCCACCGCAATCACCGCCGCCGTCAGAACATGAACTGTCCGATGAACAAAAGCAAAGTAAATATTAGAAGTAAATTTTTACTTAAGCTTAGGTAAAGCGAGTTGAAATTCTAAAGCTGTAAATTCATTTCTAGTGTAAGGCCCAAAAACGAACTCATTATGTTCTGCATATTTATGATCGTTCACTTTATCAATATAAAAGTAAGAACAAATATTTTCAGGGCAAGCCAAAACCGAAATGTATTTATCGTTAGACGCAATCAATTTAGGTTCATCTATACGTCCAATGAATGCACCTTCACCAAGCGAGTAGCCTAACTTTTTTGAGTTATCACTAAAATAGACTTGATATGGAGGTTCTTCCCAAAGCGGTGAACAACCAAGAACAAACAGTGATATGAATAATATAAGTTTCTTTGTCATTAATATACGAGCTAATTTTTGTTGTTATTTAACCATTCAAAATACTTCTCTAAGAACAAATGAGCATCACCCAACAAAAGTTTATCATGTGCCATTAAAAGCTTCTTAGCGTGCCAACCTAGCATGGTATTAAGATGGCTTTTGATCCTTAATCTCTTGGCATATAAGTTTAAACTTTGCTTTTTTAAAGCGATTCATAAAAGAGTTTAAATAAATTAACTGACCGTATTCATCCATAGTTGATTCTCTGTGAGATACACCTAACCAATGCTGGTAAAAGTCATCAAAGTCAGAATAAGCAATTTCTTTTGAGGCCCCTTCTACTAACCAACAATGCTCTATATCTATTAAATCGAGATTAATTGTTTTGCTTAAACTCAGCCCGAGCATTGCAAGCAATAATTTGAGCTCTTCTAAATTATTCAGGCATACAGATTCTTGCAACTCAAACCGAGACTCTAAGTTATTTAACATATTAGTATCTAAACTATTTACCGCTACAAAACTATAGTGATGCAATGTTTCTTCCTTGTAGTAGATAGTGTTTTATAGTACCCAAAACTAAAAAGCCCAGCAAGTGCTGGGCTAAAAACGGTTATCTATCGTCTTATCGCTTAAAACTTGAAGCTTAAACCCGATTAACTTTCGTCCTGCTCCATAAAGCGCTGAAGCTGGTCTTTAAGATTAGGTGGAATACCTTTGATCACTAGTGTATCGGTTGCTTCGTTATACATTACGCGTTCACCTAAGTGTTTACGTTCAAAGCTCACGCTAACACCGCCGCCCATGCCAGAGAACTTCACCATACTAGTGACTGTTTTCTTATCAACAGGGAACGACTCTTCTAAGTCATAACTTTGCTCTTGGCAGAAGCTTTCAAATGGGCTGTCGTCATTTTTCGATAAGGTTGCAGAAAGCTCTTTAACGTTGGCATCTTCACCTGTTGTTACGCAATCATTACAGTAATCAAATACTTGCTTGCGTAGCTCGTCTTTTTCTGACTTATCGTATTGTTGCTCAGATAAATAATCTTCTACAGCACTAAGCATAACTTGGCTTTGCTGTTTAGGATCAATGCCCTCTTCGCAGCCTAAAAAGTCTAAAAAGAAGTCAGCCACTTTACGACCTGCACGACCTTTAATAAACGACACATAGCGATTATCTTCTGGTTGAGTATCCCACGCAGTTAAATCGACACGTGCAGCTAGTTGCATACGCGAAATATCTAAGTGACGTGATGAAGCTAAATCAAGCTCAGAAGTAATTGAATAATGCTCTTTAATATTGATCATCGCGATTAACAAAAAGTCACTTGCAACATATTGATAATGGCAAAAAACTAAATAACCCGTTTCATTAAAGGCATACTTATTTAACTCTTCTTTTAGCACATTTGTTGCTTGCTCTGTCATGTGCCAAAAGCCAAGTTCGTCGTTACGGTAACTTTGCATAGCCGAAGCAACAATGCTGTTTTTCTCGCCGCTGAATGCACAGTAGCCTTTACCTGGCTTACCATTATATGCATGGTGTAGCTGCTCTATAAAAACGGCTACTTTATCGTTAACAACCATCTCATCATTGCGTAAATGAATATCTGTATCGTCATCTTTTTTGTCTACATAATGAACGACTAATTTTTTAACATCTATTGTCATCTTTGTTTTTCACGCCTCTGGTGTTAAAATACGGGAATATAACTCTTTTTATCGAACCAACTGATGCCTATCATATCAAAATATTCTAATGACCAAGTAGAACAAATCGTTGATCAGCTGATTGATGTACTAACAGAGCACAAAGCGCCTGTTGATTTAAGCCTTATGTGTTTAGGAAATTCTATCACGCATATTTTAAAAGAGCATGTACCATCAGAGAAAAGACAAGCTGTTGCCGACAACTTTGCCAAAGCATTAGCACAGTCGGTTAAATAAGATTTATGAATTTATCGCAACAAAGTCAGTTTTCTTCAAAAGTAAGTCAGCTTTTAAGTTGGGGCCATTGGTTCACCTTTGCAAACATAGGTTTAGTGCTATTTATTAGCTTAAGCTACTTAGTTGCAGACAGTGCACCGACAACCTTCATGGGCTATTTATACATGCTCGTGACTTGGTTAAGCCACACCAGCTTTATTACTTTTATTGCCTTTGTTTTAACGATATTTCCATTAAGCTTAGTGTTTCCATACCCTCGGCATATCCGAGGGATGGCAGCCATTATTGCAACCCTCGGCGCGTCATTCTTAACGCTTGATGCCTATGTATATTTTAACTTGGGTTATCACTTAAATACGTCTGCTCTACCTGAAATCGTTTCTTTGTTGTGGCACCGTTTAACAAGCTCACCGGCATTAACAACAATTCTTGCAGGCGGCATTGTGCTGCTAATTCTAGCGTTCCAATTATTAGTCAGTAACTACACCTGGCACCACCTAGCGCGCTTAAAGCAATATAAGTTCCCGCGCTATGCAACCAGCACTATTTTAGTGTGCTTTGCACTTAGCCACAGTATTCATATTTGGGCAGATGCCAATTTAAAATTTGATATCACTAAACAAGATAATGTATTGCCGTTGTCTTACCCTACAACAGCAAAAAGCTTGTTAGCTAAAAACGATTTGCTCGATTTAGAAAGCTACAAAGAAGCACACGATGTGAGGCTTGACCCACATAATATCGATTACTTAGCACCTACTCCACTTGCCGAGTGTAAAGCTGAGTCGAGTGCGACTATCGATATTTTAGTATTTGAGAATAATGCTGACCTAGAGCAATTTGTTGCCACTGAGCCTGCACTACGCAAGACAGACTTGTTCTTACAACCTGTAGAAACCGAAGATACGTTATTTAGTTTAGTTTACGGCCTGCCAGCATTTTACAAAGCCCCTATTCTAGACAAACAGCAACTGCCTGTGTGGCTTGCTGATAATCGCTCAATTCAAATTAATGGTTTTGAGCAATTCGAATTTATTAATAACGACGACCAAAACCCAGCGGTTCGCCTTGTACGCGCAGACGCTACAACACAAGCACGTGAATCTGCTAATGCCGTATTTGCCTTTAGTCTTGCACAGCAGAGCAATGGTATTGTTACAGCCTCTCGTTTATACAGCTCAGATAAAAAAGTTGTACAAACCGAAGGCCTTATTCAACCAAGTGATATTATCGCCACCAGCGTGGGGCATTACCTTGGTTGTAAAACACTCGCAAAACAAAGCATGTTGGGTAGCAACTTATACAAACGCCATGACGACACCGGTGTTAACTACTCGCAAAATGTATTTATCGCATTTAAAAAAGACAGAATTACCCTGATAGATTCAGACGGTAACTTTAAAAACATTTCAGCAGCACAAGGCTTTGCCATTGAACAAGGATTAGATATTCCATTCCTAGTGCAAAGCATTAAAAAGCTGAAACGATATACGCCCTAGCGCTTATTGATAAATCTTTATTTCGAGCTAGCTTTAGATATTAGACACCTTATTTGATTAGGAGACACGGACGTCATGAAAGCCATAATCATTTATCTAATATCACTTACACTTCTTTGTTTTACCAACACCTCACTTGCTGCCACCACAGAATACTATAAATGTGTCACAGACAGAGGCACGGTATTTAGTGAGTTCCCCTGTGGTAGCCGTGCAACCAAGCACAAAATTCAAGTCACCGACCCAGACTTACAAGCTCCGCAAAACTTCGTTAAAGAGCTCAACGAGCTTGAGCGCCAGCAAATTATCAGAAACCTCGAAGCCGAAATTCGAAGCTATAAACACCGTTTAGATATCTTAAGCCGTGATCGAGACCGAGCTCAGTACCAGCAAGAACAGCGCTTAAACCGAATTTTGTCTGATAAAGAAGCTAAAAAAATTAATAAAGACATTAAAAAACAGCTAAAAGCAATTAACAAGCAATACGGGCGCGACGTAAAAAGCGTTAATAAAAAACTCGCAAAACTTGAGAAAAAACTAGCTCGCTATAATTAAATACACTTTACTATTGGGTTTGAAGAATAAATAACATATTCTTAACACCAATAGAGTTATTGCTCTATGTTGGTTTAAGTAAGGAGTTTATATGCAGCCACAACACATTGCAGAGTTAATTTTATCTGGGTTTCGCAATCACTATAAACTCTTTCAAGCAATTACTGCCAAAGCACCACTCGCGTTTGCAGATCGTGATTGGCAAAAAATAAATGAGATAAGCAAACTCAGAATTAGCCATTACGATGATCGGGTTAACGAAACCATTGCTAAGCTAAAGTCGCTTAATGAACAGCAAATTATTACCTTAGATCAAACCTGCTGGCTCGAAACCAAACAGCTCTATCAGCAATTTTTGCGCTTTCACCCTCAGGCAGAACTTGCCGAAACCTTTTACAACTCTGTTTTTTGTCGTTTATTTCATCGTCGTTATTTTAATAATGACTTTATCTTTGTAAAAGCGACGCTTGCGGATGCCCCAGCACTACCAATGGAAGTTGAATACCGCAGTTACCACCCTGTTGTTGATGGCTTAAGACCCACAATACGCAAAATTATTAATCAGTTTGATTTTAAAGCACCCTTTGTTGATTTAGAACGCGATATTCGCTTGCTGGTAAAAGCCTTTTATAAACAAGCGCCCGATACACATCACCAAGCATGGCAAATGCGCTTTGATATACTGCAAGCCCCGTTTTACCGTAATAAAGCGGCTTATATTGTTGGCCGTGTGGTATCAGAAAGTGGCGTACAGCCATTTATTATTGCGGTATTGCATCATGAAGACAAAGGGTTATACCTTGATGCCCTACTCACCAAATCATCACAAATGCGCGTTATTTTTGGTTTTGCCCGTGCTTATTTTATGGTTGAAACTCATGCGCCATCTGCGTTAGTACGCTTTTTAAATCAGCTTATGCCGAACAAAACACTGGCTGAGCTATACAATGCAATAGGCTTTCATAAACAAGGTAAGACCGAGTTTTACCGAGAGTTTTTAAGTCATTTAGATCATTCAAACGATCAGCTTGTAATTGCCCCTGGTACACCGGGTATGGTGATGATGGTATTTACTCTGCCGTCGTTTGGTTATGTGTTTAAAGTCATTAAAGATACCTTTGGAGAAAGCAAACCCTTTGGCCGCGATACCGTATTAAAACGCTATCAATTAGTAAAAAGCCATGACCGTGTTGGCCGCATGGCCGACACCATAGAGTATTCGAACGTCGTATTTCCACTAGCCCGATTTGATAGTAAATTACTTGCAGAGTTACATAAAACCATTGGTTCTTCGATGGTTATTGAAGGCGAATGGTTAATCATCAAGCATTTGTATATAGAAAGACGCATGACACCGTTAAATCTGTATCTTGAAAATGCCAGTGAACAACAAGCGTTTGAAGCAATAGAAGAATATGGCCAAGCTTTAAAAGAAATGATCGCAGTAAATATTTTTCCAGGCGACATGCTGTTGAAAAACTTTGGGGTGAGTAAACATAATCGCATTATTTTTTACGACTATGATGAAGTTCAGTACCTAACAGACATGAACTTTCGCGCCTTACCAAAAGCAAAGTCGTACGATGATTACTTAACCAATGAGCAAAGTTACTCTGTGGCACCGCAAGATGTGTTTCCAGAGCAATTATGTACCTTTGTGACAGCAAATCCGGTGTATAAGCAATATTTATTGAGTACACACCCAGAGCTTGAAGATCCAGCCTATTGGCGACAAGCACAATACAATTATAAGCAAGGTGTAGTTAGCCACATTTATCCATACCCTGCTGCACAACGATTTATCCATTATTGGTAAACACCAAGGACACACAATGAATATAAGTAAAATAGATTTAAACTTACTTGTTTACCTAGATACGTTACTAAGGGAGTGTAATGTCACTAAAGCTGCTAACCAGCTAAGCATTACCCAACCTGCCATGAGTAATGGCCTAAAAAGACTCCGTAATTTATTTAACGACCCTATTTTAGTGCGTACCAGCGAAGGTATGGTACCAACAGAGCGCGCAAAAGAATTACAACCGGTGATCCGCGGCATTTTAATGACCCTTGAAGAAACACTGGCACCAAACCGCGAATTTGAAGCATCACAAAGTAAACGTGTTTTTCGTATCATGGCCAGTGACTACGCAGCAAGTACCCTTGCCCCACGCTTATTAAGTAAATTACACGAAGAAGCGCCCGATACCACACTCGATATTTTGACCCCAAGTGATGTTACCTTCCACGATGTTGAAAACGGTAAAGTAGATATGGCTATCAACCGCTTTGAAAACTTACCGCAATCGTTTCACTATAAACAAATTTGGAAAGACAGCTTTTGTTGCCTAGTAAAAGCAGATAACCCAATTATCAAAGACTTCAGCCTCGACAGTTATTTAAAAGCGCGCCACATCTGGGTTAGTAAAACAGGCTTTGGTGTAGGTGTGGGTATGGACCCTAAAGATGTGCAAAAGCTAGGTTGGGTGGATGAGGCGCTCGCTCACTTTGGTAAACACCGTAATATTGCCACCTTTACCCGTAACTACCACGTTGCTATTCACTTAGCGAAAGAACAAAACTTGGTTGCAACGTTGCCTTCAAAAGCGGCGAATATCTATTTAGATGATCCGGGCCTTAAAATTCTTGAGCCGCCATTCCCTATTCCGCCATTTGAGCTAGATATGATTTGGAGCCCGCTATTACACCGTGATGCAAGCCATATTTGGTTACGCCAAAAGGTTGCAGAAGTAGCCGACGAGCTTAAGTAAGATTTTACCAACAAAATTGTAATTATTGCTGATAAGCAAGGTGTTAGCTTAGCTTATCAGCAGCATCTCTCCTATTAAAAACCAATAACCAACTGAAATAAAATAACTTTATATTTAAGTAATGAACTGGAATATGCTTTGCAAGTATCTAATTGCATTGTTTTTAATATTCAAAAAGAGGTCATTATGAATACTCATCAAGGACAAGACGTTCATCATATTGCAGATATCATCCAAGTTATGAATAGCGGTATCGATTTTTATGAAAAAGCACAGGAAAAAGTAACCGACCCAAGCATTATTGCCCTATTTCAACGCATGATAGATGCGCGTAAAGTAAGTGTTGAACGCTTACAACCTTATGCTATTAACGAAAATGGCGAGCGCGAAAATGGTTCTGATTTTGCTGTAGAAGCACGTAAAGCCTATACATCACTAATTACTAAACTAGGTGCCGACAAAAACGCCACCTATGTTAGCGAACTTGAAGAAGTTGAAGATAAAACACTAGCCGAAATCAAACATGCGCTTAAAAAACCACAACCCCATGATTGTGAAGCCGCGTTATCTAAAACCCTGCTGACAATTCAAAGTTGTCATGCTGAAATGAGTAAAATGAAAAAGCATTAAATTGTGAGAGTGCAAAGCCCAGTTAAGCTGGGCTTTTATTTGTTTAGATTTAGATAAGCGGTTCGTATCTTATCTGAGAATTTTACTATTAGTTTGGAGCTTCATCTTTGGCAGCTTATATTCGCCATTTATCATTACATCGTCAGGGCCATAGCATCGAAGTGTTACGAAGAAGGGACCATCAGGCGCAGGTAGCCAATTAGTGTACTTATCGCCTTTAGGTTGCTCATGCTGAACATAAACCGTAAGTGATCCATCATCGTTATAGCGGATACCATCAGTTCTGGGACCTAGTGAATATCTGTCGATCGGATTAGCGACGAGATAGCGACCGGGAAGATCGAATAATGTTACAGACCAAAAGAATTTCACGTTCGGCAAATCTTTCTTCTCGAAATGAATGACGTATTTGTGTTTTCCGTCTAAGGGCTGACCACTAGAATCCAAAGACCACTGGCTATAAAAAGCCTCTTCTACAGAATTGGCGTAAATTCCTGCAAATGCCCCAGCAGCTCGATAAAGATAGTTATTTTTCAATTGTTCCCGTGAGCCATACACTTCGCCAGAATTGGTGAGTGAAGGCATCACCTCTTCGATTTCTTTCAATCCTTGCTCGACGCCATCAGTCAATGCTTGTTGGATATCTCGCGGTAGACTTTTGATATCGAATGGCGCACCAGCTTTGATGCCGATCTTTTCGAATCTTTTTAGAAGTTCCTTTTCAGATGGGTGAGGCTGAGTAAACTGCAAGAGAAAGTTTAAATAAGCGATGAATTCACCTGACAATGCACGACTCTCATTCCATGCCGGCCACGCTATCTCTGCAGCGGGTACCGGCGGCTTTTGACCTGCGAATTCACTGAGAGGCTGCAACACATATTTGTGCTGGATAGCCAACATGTTTTCCACATCACTCTCACCTTTGAGCTCTGTGCGAGTGAGAGTTCCTATAAATTCACTCTCACTGCGAAATACTTTCTTAATAGATGCAGGAACCTCGCCGTTCCATTCAGGCCCTGCGAAGAGATAGCTCCCCTCTCCAAATCCAGTTGCTCGAGCGCCAGTATAGGCAAAATTATGTGTGTAAAGATCAAACCACTGCTGTGTGTAATAGCGTTCTCCAGACACTTCGGGCAAGCTCAACACCCACGGTTCCGCCCTCAAGTCGAGCCACGCCCAGGAATAAGGAGTGTCATTATTGGGCGCATTTATATCCTTATCTTCAGGGGTGTTTAGTCTAGTGTAATGACGATATCTTCCGAATCCGCCAATAAAACCCGGATCAAGTGGATCTTGGGTTTGCGCCACCATGGTCTTATACCCGTATAGCATGGGATAGGCGAAGATAAATGCCTCTTTAGCAATCTTATGAGCTTCTTCAGGTGAAGTAATTATCTGTTGCGACTTTACGCCCTGAGCATACAATCCTAGCAGAGTGATTGAGAACATAAACAGTAAGTTTTTGATATTTATATGTTTTAGAAGTTTCATTCCATTTCCCTTTCTATTTAATCGCTTCAATGCATCCTCCGTATCAGGGCAGAGAGCATACTCTAAGAATAGGTATTTTTTGACCACTTATCAACACTGTAATTGTCCCGTTTACGTGATACATGAAAGGGCAAACTATAACTATTAGAAATCAAACTCATCCTTTAGCTTATACAACAGTCAGGTTTTATTAACTCCTTTTAATCAAGCATGACAAATACCCTTAATAATTATTCAATTTAGTGAGTTAACCCCAAGAAACTTATTGCCCCGTTAAACGCTTCGAAAATGAAATTGCATAAGCTGTTGAGCGTAATTTAAGTACTTTGTCATCACTTGGCATAAAGCCTTTAGATAGTAGATTTGGGTCATAATTAGTAAGGTCGCAACCTGACTCACCTGTTGATTCTATGGTGAGCTTTCCTAAATTAATTGTTTTGCGATCCGCAGGCCAACGAACTGAAGGGTCAGTTAATGCATCACCGGGCTTGGCTAATTGTGCTTGAAAACGATAATGCACCTTCCCTTTTGCTAAATCTTCTTCAAGTCGCTTAGCCAGAAATGATTTAGGGAAGGTTTTCATTTGCTCTTCAGTTAGCACCTGCTCTGGCTCTTCTGGCACCATGATCCATCTAAAGGCATGTTTAGCGCCCTTTTCATCAACCATGTAAAAGGTATGCACACCAAAATAACGTGAAGACACATAAGATGCTGGCGGGTTATGGCTTTGCAGCCAATTAAATTGCCCTAAGGTACTCGGGTTTTGATCTCTGTATGCTTTTACTTTTGCAAAATCGATTTGCCCAGTTTTTTCGTCAGGTACTAAAGTACTTAGCAAGCCAAAAAACGCTTCTGGGCTGTTACCTGCAAATACAGGTGTAGTTAGCCCTGCAATATTGTGTACATCACCATTTTCTAGCACAAACTGCACCCCCATTCCGCGTGGAGAACGTGATGTTTCGTCAGCATGAGGGTTCCCCCCGCCCATAGAAAAACGAATATTTGCTTTTGATGGCGCATTGAATAAAGGGCTAATTGAATACTGTTTTGCTGCTTGATTAGGTGTAAATGTGCCGACAGCGCACACCCCTTTGGCGTGACCTTTTCTGATACCGGGCTGCTTTCCTGAAAGCTTTTCAAATAAATTTATAAAATCTTGCCCGTTTACTGGTTGCTCAGCAAAACTTGCTGTTGGTAAAACAAGGCACATAGCACAAACTAAAGGCTTAATTTTTAGCATTTATCCATCCTTTAAACTTAGTTCCAACAAAAATGACCAGACTAACCTCAAAATCATTTCATCAAAGCTAATAAATATTTTTACCAACAAAAACGCTACAAACATTTAATAAACTTAGAATATTTATTTAACCACCGTTTTTTTAAAAGCTGCTAACTTTAAATTTAGGATCCGAAAAACTGCTGTGGCGCCCAGCATTTTAAAATAATCCGTGTTTTTAACACGACTATGGCTAGTCCACTTAATCGTAAATTTTGTGGGTTAGTCAAAAACAACAAGGACCTAATTATGGTGAAACAACATAAAAAAACCACTGCAAACGCTGATGTAGATATGACTCCTATGCTCGATATTGTGTTTATCTTGCTGATATTTTTTATCGTCACAACCTCGTTTGTTAAAGAGCGCGCTATTGAAGTGAATCGCCCTTTAGCAAAACCAAGTCTTGAAAACCCTAAAAAACAAGCGCAATTTACTATCACTGAAAACGACAGTATTTACTTTGCAAACCGGCTTATCACACCAGAGCAGATAATCGCTAACCTTGCGTTATTTGCCGCACAGTTTGAAATGACCAATGTGCAAGTAACAGCAAGTGAGCAAAGCAGCCACAAAACCTTAGTAACCTTGCTTGATAAAATAAAACAATATCAAGATGTGCCAATTTCTATAAGCACGTCTTTATAACTAAAAAAGGGCCTAACGGCCCTTTGCAAGTTAAATAATAAAGGAATCTAAAGGGAGTTTAGAACTTGTACTCTGCACCTACGTAGTAGTACGCACCGTTAAAGCCAAATGGTGCTGAACGACGTGAGTAAGTGAATACACCTGGGCTTGAAACAATTGTGTTGCCGCTAGCATCAACAATCGTACCCGAGCGTGAATTACCTATGGTGTTCTTATCTGGATAAACATCAAATAAGTTATTTGCACCAATGTTAAATGACAGGTTTTCGTTAAAGAAGTAGTTAACTTTAACATCAGTTAAGATTTCAGCACCGTATGTTTGACGACCACCATCTTCAACTGTGTATTCGCCGTAACGGTTTAGAGATAGGTTTACAGTCCAATCTTCTAAACGGTAAAGCGCGCTTAAGTTAATGCGGTCTTCTGGTTGCCATTCTTCAATAATTGATGTTTCTTGAGCAGAAAACACATCTTCTACCGGAATAGTCTCAAGACCACTGCCTGATGGCGTAAATAAATCAACTACATCTGTTTTAGTGAAGTTAGCAGCAAAGGTGAAATCTAAAGTACCGCCAAGGCCTTCTGTGTTCCATGTAGCAACTAAATCAACACCTTCTGTTTCTGTGTCTGCACCATTTAAGAAGAACTGACCCGCACCTGCGCCTGAGCTTTCAAGTGCAGCATCTAGCGTATCTGATAAACCTTTACCTAAACGGTTAGAAATAACGATACGGTCGTCGATATCAATCGAGTAGTAGTCAATGGTTAAATTGATATTGTCGGTTACGTTATACACAATACCTAAACTACGATTTTGTGATTTCTCTTCTTTTAGCTTAGGAATACCAATTGATTGCGCTAAGGTACTGTCGTTTCTAAACGTACCTACTTGCTCAGCCACTAAGCTGCCATCATCACCTACAACAAACTGTGTACTTACGTTATTAAAGTAAAGTTGTTGCATAGAAGGTGCTCTAAAACCTGTGCTTAATGCACCACGCAAAGACACATCTTCAGTGACAGACCAGTTACCCGCTAACTTAAAGTTAACTGTGTCACCAAAGCCTTTGTAGTTATCGTAACGTACCGCACCTGAAATAATTACATCATCGATAACATAGGTTTCTGCATCCATATAGAATGAGATCACATCGCGCGATTCATCAACAGATGATGCCGGGTCTGAACCACCAAAACCTTGCGTACCGCTTGCAGCGTCAACACTACCTACCCCGCCATTTAAGCCAGAATAGATGCTCATGCCATCAACAGTGTCGTAATCACGATATGCGTATTCGCTACCTTCAAGAATGCGGAACTCATCGGTACGAAGCTCAGCACCTAGTGCTAATGAGAAGTTGTCGTAATCTTTGGTGTAATCAAGATTTAAAGTTTGCAGTGATAATTCAAGGCCATATGCATACGCTGAACGCGGGATAGTGGCACGAATTTCATCAGCCGTTAAACCTTGATCATAACGAAGGTAGTTAGCGTAAGAGCCATTGATAGTATCACTTGTTGTGTAATCAATGCTGTTTTCACCGTAGGTGTACGATAAATCAATGCTTGAGTCATTATCGAACGATTTTTTATAACCAAAGTTATAAGACACGTCATCAATGACAGTATTAATTTTCGGTAAGAAACCCATAGGAATGGTTGCATCACCATCTTGTAATACAGGGTTACCATTAGCATTTGCGTTATGACGGAAAAACGCTGCTGATTCATTTTCACGATTTGAATAAGTGATAAAGCCATATAGCTCACCACCAGCAAGCTCATAGCCAGTATTAACTGTTAGAGCGAATTGTTGTGAATCTGCATCACCAATTCTAAACGTATCTCGAGGTGCTGTTAGCTCACGAGGGTCGCCTGCCAATAGCGTACCATCATCAAGTTCAGTACAGCCGTAAAATTGACATGAGCCATGAAAGCCTGCACGGTTAGTAGGTGCACGGTCACGGTAGTTGATTGTGGTGTTTAAATAACCTTCGTCACCTAAAGCAAATCCTTTGTTGAAATCAACAGTTACAGTTTCGCCATCGCCTTCTGAATACTCACCGTAGTTGATAGCCGCTTTACCGCCCTCTTCAGCGTCTTTTAATACGATATTAATAACACCTGCAATGGCATCTGAACCATATTGCGCAGCAGCACCATCACGTAAAACTTCAATACGTTTGATTGCAGCAGCAGGAATAGCATTCATGTCGGTACCCGCCGTACCACGACCTACTGACGTATTAATGTGAATAAGGCTCGCTTGGTGGCGGCGTTTACCATTGATAAGAACTAAGGTTTGATCTGGCCCTAAGCCACGTAAGGTTGCAGGACGAAGTGCATCAGTACCATCACTGATAGACGAGCTTGAAAAGTTAAAAGACGGTGCAATAGCCTGAAGCATACGGCCTACTTCTGTTTGACCTGTATTCTCTAGTGCTTCGGCACTTAAAATATCAACCGGAACCGGTAAATCTTCAACCGAGCGTCCTGCTACACGGCTACCGACAACGGCAATTTTTTCGATGTTTTGTTCTGCTGATTGATCTTCTGCTAACGCTTGCGTATTGGCGGCAAGCAGTAATGGCACGACTGCAGCGCTGACCCCTGATACTTTGATCATGTTATTATCTATCCTATCTACTTGTTTGAGTTTTATACTCAGCAAGCCTTGTTGATCAACAACCGCATCGAGCTCAGTGCCTTCTAGCATCGCATTCAGTGCATCAAGTTTGGTGTAAAAACCAAACACAGATTGCGCTTGATATTGCTTTGCTAATTCGAAAGAAAAAATGACTGTTTGTTCGGTTTGCTTTGCAAATTCGATTAACGCCAAATCAGCTCGTTGCGCTTTGATGTCAAATTGCAGCATTTGTTTTTCAGCCGCTATTGCTACTTGGCCTGTTGTAAGGCCATAAATAACAAAAGAGGCAGGTAACAACGGCAATTGCTTACTGCGCAATTTAAACAAACAAGTGAGGAAGATAAATCCGCTATGTAAATTTAACTTTTTTTTCATTAATTTTTTGTGACGAGAAGGTGGCGCACAATTAACATCATTATATTGGCGTATTCTCATAGACAGAACTAACCTTTTGCAGCGATAGTTAAGCTAACACGATGTTCACCTAAACGTTGATGTTCTACACCTAAGTTGGCCTGTAAAGAATCAAGCAAACCTTTAATGTCGCCTGTTTTAAACACGCCAGCCACTTTTAACGAGGCAAGTTCTGGATCATTTAATTCAAAACGTGTGGCAGTATAACGACTCACCTCTTGTAGAGCTTCGCCTAAAGACTCGCCATTAAAAATCAGCATTTCTTGTTGCCATGCCAAATCACGCTGAACGTCATCAACCGATAACTGTTTAATTGGCTCAGTTTTACTTTGTTTTATCAGTGCTTTCTCACCAGATACAACAACATTAGCGCGAAGCGCTTTAATATCTGCACTGTTATCTGAGGCATCTTTTAAACGATTAAAGTCGCTAGCATCAACCTGAGTACTCGGATCAGCAATCATCACCTTGCCTTCAGTCACCACTAGCTCTAAGTCTGAAGCAGTATTTCGCTGAACATTAAACACCGTACCAAGTGCAGTAAATGATTTATCACCAGCAATAACCGTAAACGGACGGCTGGGATCTTTGGCAACATTGAAGCGCCCTTCACCGCGGCTCAAAATCAACTGCCGGCGATCGCCTGAATAGGCAACTTCGAGTTTAGTATTGGTATTAAGCTGAACAATAGTGCTGTCTGGCAGCACAAATTCAGCTTGCTCACCCACTTTGGTTCGGTAAATTTTGCTAAATTTGGCGTAATCGTTTTCTTCACTTTGCCAATAGCTTGAATAGATAAGCATGATAGAACCAAGCAGCATTGCCACTAAAAAGCTGGCAGCGGTTGCCATACCAAACACTGCTGGTTGTTTTTGCGGTGCTTTATAAGGAAACAAACTACTTAACTCATTAAGTACACTCATTTCATCCCATAAGGTCGCAAGTTCAAACAATGCCTCTTGATGAGCCGCACTTTGGTGAGCCCACAAATGTAGTTGGCTTACTTCATCTTTAGATAGGCCACGATCAATGGCACTGATCCACTGACTCGCCTGCTCTTGAATCATGTCTTTTGATGAAAATAGATGGACATTACTCATTTGTTCACCTCTTTTGCAGTGAACTCTGTGGTAGGGGTAAATGCCTGTGGTTGTACGTCGTGTGATTTCATTGCTCGGTGAACATGTAATAAGCCTTTGGCTATATGTTTTTCAACAGTACTTTCGCTAAGACTCATTTTAGCTGCAATTTCCTTTTGGCTTAAGCCATAGACTTTTTTTAAGATAAAACATTTTTTAACCTGAGGGCTTAATTCGTTAGTCACTCGGCAAAAAAACAAAAAACGCTCTTTAGAAGTCACTTCATCTTCAAGTGCCATTGAACGCATGTGATGCTCAACCTGCTGTTGTTCATCTAACGATTCTTTGTATTTATTGTCCCATTTAGCAATATGATTTAGCGCCAAATGCTTAGCCGTTTTCAGCATGTAACTGTGAGTATATTCGATATTTTGCTTAAGATCAGCTTCATAACTTTTTATAAACGTCTCTTGCACAATATCTTCTACATCATCAGGGCTGACGATACGTGATACAAAGCGCCTAAGCTTGCTCGATATCTCGGTAAAAGCGGTGATAACCCCAGTTTGATCTGTCATCCTTAACTCACCTTTATTATATTTTTATTGCTTTAGGGTACGAGATTTCAGTTTAATTACAAGCCATTTGTTAAGTTTTTGTACCTTAGGTAAACAAAGATTTCATAAACTCATAAAAAACCTCTGTTTTGCGCGTCACTAGGCTGTTTTGTGGTTTTAAAAACCATACTGGCGCGTCAGCATCAACAAGGCTATTAGGGAGTATTTCGATTAACCGTCCTTCGGCTAAATCATCTTTAATTGCAATATATGATTTAATCGCTATGCCATGGCCTGCAATCGCCGCCTGTGTCATGTTATCTGAGTTAGATACAGTAAAACGCGTTCTCGCATTATAGTTAACTATTTGCCCACCTTCGTTAAATTTAAGCTGTCGCTGCCATGGCAAACACACCCAGTAATGGTCTTTAAGATCAGCCACCGACTTAGGTTGCCCATATTTTTTAATATAGCTCGGTGCTGCGCACAAAATACGAGAGTTACTAACAAGCTTACGAGAAAGAAGGTTTGAATCTGCCAACTGACCTACTCGAATAGCCACATCTTGGGCGTCATCAACAATATTCACAAATTGATCTGTAATCATAAAATCGAGTTTTAAGTCGGGAAATTGCTGTTCAAAGTGGCCAAGCTCTGGCATCACGAATTTTGAAAAAACCCAAGGCGGCATAGTGACTCGTAAAAGCCCTGTTACTGCTGAACCTCGTGCGCCAATTTGATGCTCTGCATCATATAAAGCCTCTAAAATGGCACCAGCTCGTTGATAAAACAACTCCCCTGCAGGCGATAAGCGTATTCGCCGACTATCACGAAACAACAATACAGTACTTAAGGCTTTTTCTAACTTACTTAAGCGATGACTTACCGTCGCAGGTGAGAGGCCCTGAGCTTTAGCGGCGGCAACTACACCTTGGTTTTCAACTATGGCAATAAAGGTTTCTAAATCACATAAACTGTACATGGCTTTGATTCAATATTTTCGAATTTAGGTTTCAGTTTTGTATTGTATATATAAAAATTTAAAACTCTATACTTGCTACAAATTGTAAAAAATGATTGGAGTATGTATGTCTTTAAAAACCCAAATCGACGCATTTGAAGTGCAAAAGAAAGCCAATGTCCCAGCTGATATCTTAAATTTGATGGATGTCACGACTGAAAAACTGATTGCAGAACAATTAAGTAAACATGCTTTAAAAGTCGGTGATAAGTTTCCAGCATTTGAATTACCCGACAGCAAGGGCAAACAAATCAGCTCGACTGAATTGCTAGCGAAAGGCCCGCTTGTACTGAGTTTTTACCGTGGTGGTTGGTGCCCGTATTGTAATTTAGAGCTTCGTGCGCTTAACAATATGCAACAAGCATTTGCTGATCAAAATGCACAGTTAGTTGCTGTTTCGCCGCAGTTACCTGATGAAACACTGTCTACCCAACAGCAAAACGAGCTGGCTTATACGGTGCTTTCTGATGTGTCTAACTCTTTGGCTAAAAAGTGTGGCTTGGTATTCACCTTAGATGAACGCTTAATCCCAGTTTACGATCAACTTGGTTTAGATATTCCAAAAGCCAATGGTGACGAAAGCTACGAATTACCACTACCAGCAACCTATGTTATTGATTGCCAAGGGGTGATCCAATTTGCATTTGCTCATGAAGATTACACATTAAGAGCAGAGCCTTTAGATGTTCTTAACGCTGTTAAGGCACTAAATCATGTTTAAAAAAGTATTTTTTAGTCTAGTTTTATTGGTAACCCTAACTTACTCGGGAGGCACAATGGCAGAGTCTCAACACCAAGCTAAACCAAAAGTAATTGTGTTTGATGTCAACGAAACCTTGCTTGATCTTGAACAAATGCAAAGCTCAGTCGCTGAAGCGCTTAATGGCAATACCCAGCTATTACCGCTTTGGTTTTCGACCATGCTGCATCACTCCTTAGTGAGTACGGTGTCTAATGATTATCATGACTTTGGTGAAATTGGCGTTGCTGCACTGATGATGGTGGCAAGTAATAATCAAATTTCCTTAACTAAAGAGCAAGCAAAGCAAGCGATTGTGCCACCGCTTTTATCTTTACCTGCCCATACTGATGTTAAACCAGCGTTGGCACAATTAAAGCAAGACTATAAACTGGTCAGCTTTACAAATTCGTCAAATAACGGTGTAAAAGCGCAGTTTCAACATGCTGGCTTAACAGATTACTTTACTCACCGTTACAGTGTTGAAGATATTAAAGTGTATAAACCCGATCTGCGCGCTTACAAGTGGTTGCTTGAACAATTAAATGTAGCGCCTCACGAAGCTTTAATGGTTGCTGCGCACGGCTGGGATGTAGCAGGCGCTAAAGAAGCGGGTATGCAAACAGCGTTTATCGCAAGGCCCGGTAAAGCGCTTTACCCACTGGCAAAACAGCCAGATTACATTGTTAAAAACCTTGAAGAGTTAGCCTCTTTACTAACGAAAAAGTAAAAAACGATTTAAACCGTTATATCAACGCAAAGCGAAAATGCTTTGCGTTTTTTTGCGCCTAACAAAAAAGTAAACTACAGGGTGTACCTTTCTCTTTTTTGGGTATAAACTAAACGCTAAATGAATATGCATAGTGACGTCTTTCTTGCTAATAGACTATTTTTTATGCATACCTACTTAACAATTGGACTGTGGAGTAAACATGCGTCTGCCTTTCGCACCTGCCAAATTATCATTATCTGCGTTGTTATTAGTTTCTGCTCCTTTGCTACTGCAAGGTTGTTCTGAAGCGCCACAGCAACAACAGGGTCAAATGCACCCCGCTGCTGTCGCGACTATGACAATGGAAACTCACGATGCCCCTTTTACGATTGAGCTGCCAGCGACGCTGTCTGGTTCAAAAGAGGTTGAAGTTCGTGCCCGTGTCACCGGTATTCTTGAATCACGCAACTTTGAAGAAGGTCAGCGTGTAGAGCAAGGCCAATCATTATTTACAATTGACCTTGAACCTTATCAACTTGCGGTTGACCGAGCGCAAGCTGCACTTGATGGTGCAAAAGCAGCGCTTGTTCAAGCTGATCGTGACGTTAAACGATTAGCTAAACTACGTGCCGAAAAGTCTGTTTCACAACGTGATTACGATAACGCAAGCTCAGCCAATGATATTGCTAAGACAGATTTAGCCGCTGCAAAAGTTGCGTTAAAAGAAGCACAACTAAATCTTGAATATGCGCAAGTAAAAGCCCCTGTCGCAGGTGTAATGGGACGTGAGTTTGTTTCTGAAGGAACCTATGTTTCTGGTCCAGATTTATTACTGACTCAAATGACTCAATTTGACCCTATTCGTATTCGCTTTGGCTTATCTGAGCGTGAACAACTACAAATGCGTCAAGATGTTAAAAATGGCTCACTAACATTACCTGAGCAAGGCCATTGGAAAACACAAATTAAACTGCAAGATGGCTCGTTATACGGACAAACCGGTGAAGTTAACTTCTCTGATGTGCGTATTAATCCAAACACAGGTACCAGTGAGTTTCAGGCAATTATTCCTAACCCTGATTTTCAACTTCGCCCGGGCCAATTCGTTCGCGTTGAGTTAAGTGGTGCAGTACGCAAAAACGCTTTCATTGTTCCGCAACGTGCAGTACTTGATAACGGCACCGGTAAGTTTGTTTATGTAGTAAGTAAAAACGAGCAAGGCATGGATGTCGCTTTACCTGCCCCTGTTACTGTAGGTGAGTGGATAAAAAAACCAGAAAACGAGCAATACCAAAACTTTTGGTTAATTCGCAGTGGTTTAAAAGAAGGCGACCAAGTTATTGTTGATGGCATGGCACGTATTTTCTTCCCGGGTATGCCAGTCAATGTTGGCCAACCTGCCGCTAACCCAAGCCACGCAGAATAAGCACAGGGAGTCTTATGTTTTCTCGTTACTTTATAGACAGACCCATTTTTGCGTTTGTTATATCTATTGTTATTGTGCTTGCGGGCCTTGCTGCGATGCGCAGCTTACCTGTGGCGCAATATCCTGAAATAGCACCACCGGTTGTACAAGTAACCGCAGCCTACCCGGGTGCATCTGCCGATGTACTTGAACAAACGGTTGCGACACCGATTGAAAATGCCATTACCGGTGTTGAAGGCATGATGTATATGTCTTCAACGTCAACCAGTGCAGGTTCAACCACCATCGAAGTTACTTTTGAAATTGGCACTGATGTTGACCAAGCAGCTGTTAACGTAAACAACCGTGTTAAGCAGGTTGAAGCGCGTTTACCTGAAGAAACACGCCGCCAAGGTGTGGTAGTTCAAAAAGGTTCTTCTAGCTTTTTACAAGTTCATGCCTTTTACTCACCAGATGGAACACGTTCGAGTTTATGGACATCAAACTATGTCACTATGAACGTGCTTGACCGTGTTAAACGTATTCCTGGCACCACCAGTGTACAAATTTTTGGTGCCAAAGATTACGCAATGCGTATTTGGTTGCGCCCTGATGTGATGAGCCAGTTAGGTGTCACTGTTGAAGAAATTGCAGGGGCAATTCGCGTACAAAACTCGCAATACGCAGCAGGTAAAATTGGTGCGACGCCTACTACACAATCTCCTCAAGAGCTGGTTTACAGTGTAACTGCACAAGGGCGTTTGTCTGAGCCTGAGCAATTTGAAAATATCATTATTCGTTCAAATACCGATGGCAGTAGTTTACGCTTAAAAGACGTAGCCCGCGTTGAGCTTGGCTCAAAAGACTATAACTTCAAAGGGACAATTAACGGTAAAGAAGCGGTACTGTTAGGTATCTTCTTGCAACCAGGAGCAAACGCTCTTGATGTAGCTGAAGAAGTAAACAGTGTTATTGAAGAAATGAAAAGCCAGTTCCCGACCGGCCTTGCTCATTTAACGTCATACGACACAACCCGCTTTGTTGAAGTCTCAATCCGTGAAGTTGTAAAAACACTACTTGAAGCCATGGTATTGGTATTCTTAGTAGTGTATTTATTCTTACAAAACTGGCGCGCAACGCTTATTCCAACCCTTGCAGTGCCAGTATCACTACTGGGCACATTTGCCGGTATGTATATGCTGGGTTACTCAATTAACTCACTCACCTTATTCGGTATGGTGCTATCGATTGGTATTGTTGTTGATGATGCCATCGTGGTACTTGAAAACGTTGAGCGTATCATGCACGAAGAAGGGCTAGGTGCTAGAGAAGCCGCTGTTAAAGCGATGGGTGAAGTAAGCGGCCCGGTGGTGGCAATTGTTTTAGTACTTTGTTCAGTGTTTGTGCCAATTGCGTTTTTAGGAGGCTTAACCGGTGAGCTATTCCGCCAGTTCGCTATTACTATTTCGATTGCAGTAAGTTTATCGGGTGTCGTTGCTTTAACGATGACGCCAGCCCTTTGTGTACTTATTTTAAAACAAGAACACAAGCAAACTGCCCGCTTCTTCTTGTGGTTTAACGACATGTTTACCAAGATCACCGGCCGTTACGTAGGTGCTGTTGGATTTATGGTGCGCCGTGGTCTGTTAGGGCTGATCTTAATGACAGGTATGATTGCCGCAACGATTGGCCTTTGGCAAAACACCCCTGGTTCACTTGTGCCAGATGAAGACCAAGGTTATTACATCTCTGCAATCTTCTTACCTGACGGTTCATCACTTGAGCGCACTGAGCAAGTCACACAACAGGTTGTTGAGGCCGTACAATCAAACCCAGCAAACGAAAACGTGGTGGCGTTTACCGGCTTTGACTTTATTGGCGGTGGTTACAAAAACAGCGCTGCAACCTTATTCGTGACACAAAAGCATTGGGATGAGCGTGAAGTTGATACCAAAGCTTTGGTACAAGAGCTCTTCATGAAAACAGCAGGTATTAAAGAGGCGCTCGTTCTTGCCTTTAATCCTCCGGCTATTTTTGGTTTAGGTAACACAGGTGGTTTTGAGTTTTATATTCAAAACAAAGGTGATAGCGATCCAGACAAACTTCAGCATGCAATGCAGTTGATGACAGCTGAAGCACAAAAGAGCCCTACCATCAGTGGCCTACAAACACTTTGGCGCCCTGATGCACCACAGCTACGTGTTGATGTTGACCGTGAACAAGCCCGCGCCATGGGTGTAGAAATTGATGATGCGTTCACTGCCCTTGCAGGTAACTTAGGTACTTATTACGTTAACGACTTCAATAAATTTGGTCGCGCATGGCAAGTACTAATGTCTGCAGATGCTGAGTTTAGAATGAAGCCTGATGACATTGGTCGTATCTATGTTAAAAACAACCAAGGTACTATGGTGCCGCTTTCAGCCTTTACCACTATCGAGTATAGCCGTGGCCCTGAAAATCTTAACCGCTATAACAACTTACCTGCTGTTAAACTGATGGGTAATGCAGCGCCGGGTTACAGCTCAGGTCAAGCTATTGCTGAAGTTGAGCGTATTGCACAAGCAGTATTACCACATAATATGACCTACGAGTGGACAGGCTCTGCATTCCAAGAGAAACGCAGTTCAGGCACCACAGGAATTGCCTTAGGCCTTGCTGTGATCATGGTATTTTTGATTCTAGCAGCGCTATATGAGCGTTGGTCACTACCACTGTCTGTGATGCTTGCCCTGCCATTTGGTACCTTTGGTGCGCTTATAGCAGTTTGGGTTGTTGGCATGACAAACGATGTGTACTTCCAAATTGGTCTAGTAACACTACTTGGTCTTGCCAGTAAAAACGCGATTCTTATTGTTGAATATGCTTTGATGAAACATCAACAAGGTTGGAGCGCAAGTACGGCTGCACTTGAGGCTGCACGTTTACGTTTTCGACCAATCATTATGACTTCGCTTGCTTTCATTTTAGGCGTTGTGCCTTTAGTACTTAGCTCTGGCGCAGGTGCAGGTGCCCGCCACAGCGTTGGTACCGGTGTAATGGGCGGTATGATGGCAGCGACATTCCTTGCAGTATTCTTTGTGCCGCTGTTCTTTTATTGGTTAACGGCGCGAAAATTAACTGAAAAACGTTCAAGACAAGAGCTTGCTGATGAGATAGCAGAACATCATCAACAAGAACATGTTAAAACCCAAGAGGGTAACCTGTAAAAAATGAAGGGCAAACAATGAGTTTGCCCTTTTTTTTGATTATTTGATTACTAGCAATTTACTGCTTCGAACGCTAGTATTAAGGAAAGATGTGTGGAGTACAGCATGAATAATCAAAAATTAGCCGAATTTGAACAGTTTTTTCAAATCAACGAGAGCAACCGTGTCAATTTATATGCGGTTGAACCTAGTGCTGTGCCAAAAACCAATGCTGAGCTCGAAGCGGATATCCCTGCCCTATTTAAACTTGCCAACGAAGTAAACGAACTTGAGCAAACAAGCTTACGACCACTGCGTAATCTGGGTGATGTTGCACAAGAACTCGCGGCCTTTTTACAAGCGCAGTCTCGTAAAATTGATTTAATCATGAGTCACATCTTAGCCTCAGAGCAGCCTGACGATAACGCAAACTATTGCGATAGTTATGGAGGTGGTGGTGTAAAACTTACCTCAGCTGATGTGTATGAATTAGGACAAACATTTCGTACTAAGTTGTTCTTGCAGCACGAAGCATCTGCCATTTATTGCTATACCGAATTAGTCGCCATTGAAAAATGCGATGATGATAAATACCAATACACATTATTGTTTACTGCCATTCGCGATGCTGACCAAGATTTAGTCGTAAGAGCAGCCCTGCACGCACAAACACGCCAACTTAAAAAACGTCAGCAAGAAAACAATCAGCAAGACAGTTAAAAATCACGCTTTATCGCGCACAAAAAGCTGACATCTATGGCTAAAATGCTAAACTAGCCCCACCTTAGTTTGTTTAATACCTTCATGAAATTTAGACTTTTACCTGAATGGGCTGAGCAAGATGCCGTTATGCTCACTTGGCCTCATCAAGACACAGATTGGGCTGCAAATTTAACCGCTGTTGAGCCTGTATATGTAGCACTTTGCCAAGCAATAAGCCAACAACAAGATGTTGTGATTGTGGCCCATGATAATGCTCTCAAAGCACATATTGCAGCTTTACTTGCAAATGCAGAGGTTGATGCTAATCGCATTCACTTTGTGGTTACACCCTGTAACGATACCTGGGCACGTGACCATGGCCCATTGACCTGTGCAAATATTGATGACGCAACTCAATTAAAAGTAATGGATTTTATTTTTAATGGTTGGGGCAATAAGTTTGCAAGTGATCTTGATAACCAAATTAATCAAGTACTTGTAAAGCAAGTCGCATGTCCTAAAAATGGTTATCAGCAAAGTGAACTGGTTCTTGAAGGCGGTGGCGTCGAGATCAATGAACACGGCGTGCTACTCACAACCAGCGAGTGCTTATTAAACCCAAATCGTAACCCAGAACTCACAAAAGCAGATATAGAACAAACGCTGGTCGAGCAACTGGGTGCGACCTCTTTTCTTTGGGTTGATCACGGTTATCTTGCAGGTGATGATACCGACAGCCATATTGATACGCTGGTACGTTTTGCACCAAACAACACCCTTGTTTATGTTAAGTGCGACGATAAAAATGATGAGCACTTTGCAGCCCTTGATGCAATGGAAAAGCAACTGCAATCATTTAAAACAGCAGAGGGTGAAAACTACACGCTGATTGCCTTACCTTGGCCAAAAGCTGTGTTCGATGAAGATGGTGACAGATTACCTGCCACATACGCTAATTATTTAATTATCAATAAAACCGTTTTAGTACCAATTTATGGTGATGAAAACGATCAACTGGCGCTTGGTCAGGTTGCCAAAGCATACCCAGATCACACTGTGGTGGGTATTAATTGTGTGCCAATTATTCACCAATTTGGCAGCTTACACTGTATTACAATGCAATTACCGCGCGGCTTTTTAGCAGGAACAAACAATGACTAAACCAACGCATTTAAAGGTTGCTCTTGTTCAGCAATCAAACACCGATAATGCTCAAGACAATATGGCAAAATCAATTGCTGGTATTCGTGATGCAGCAAGCCAAGGCGCTAAGCTTATTGTTCTTCAAGAGCTACACCGTAGCTTGTATTTTTGCCAAACCGAAGATGTAGACGTTTTTGATTTAGCAGAAACAATCCCGGGCCCAAGTACAGACGCCTTAGGTGCACTTGCCAAAGAACTCAATGTGGTGATCGTGTCATCATTATTCGAAAAGCGTGCTACAGGACTTTATCACAATACTGCTGTGGTGCTTGAAACTGACGGCAGCATTGCCGGTAAATACCGTAAAATGCATATTCCTGATGACCCAGGCTTTTACGAGAAGTTTTATTTTACACCGGGTGATTTAGGTTTTGAGCCTATTCAAACCTCTGTTGGTAAACTAGGCGTATTAGTGTGTTGGGATCAATGGTTCCCAGAGGCTGCACGCTTAATGGCAATGGCCGGTGCTGAAATTTTAATTTACCCAACAGCCATTGGCTGGGACCCGCGTGATGAAAAAGACGAGCAAACACGTCAAAAAGACGCCTGGGTTATTTCACAACGTGCTCATGCAGTTGCCAACGGCGTGACTGTGATCAGTTGTAACCGTGTTGGCCACGAAAGTGATCCAAGCGCTCAAAGTAAAGGTATTCAGTTCTGGGGTAACTCGTTTATCGCAGGCCCTCAAGGTGAAATCTTAGCCGAAGCGAACAACAGCGATGAGCAATTATTAGTTGTTGAATTAGACCAAGCGCGTAGTGAAAACATACGTAGAATTTGGCCTTACCTTCGTGATCGTCGCATCGATCACTATCAGGACTTAACCAAGATTTATCGAGACTAAGCAGTAAAAACAGTTTAAAGGAGTAGTAAATGGCGTTTGCGCAATGGGCAGCATTGCCTTGGGTAAAATCTGAAAAAGATAAAATTCAATGGGGACAACTTACCGGTAGCGGGCTTAGCATCGCTATCGCAGAAGGTGTAAAGCAACACAACGAGCTGGTTGTGATTGTCACCCCAGATACACCAAGCGCCCTACGCCTTGAAACTGAACTCGAATTTCTGTTGCCTGAAAACCCAGTCATGGTCTTCCCTGACTGGGAAACACTCCCTTACGATCATTTTTCGCCACATCAAGATATTATTTCAGCGCGCTTAGCCACGTTAAATACCTTAAAAAAAGAACAGCAAAGCGTATTAATCGTGCCAGTTTCGACCTTGATGCTGCGTACTGCCCCTGCTTCGTTTATTTATGGTTCAACCCTTAACTTTAAAGTGGGCGATACCCTAGATACCCACACATTGCGTGAAAACTTAGAACAAGCGGGCTATTTACATGTACAACAAGTGATGGAGCATGGTGAATACGCGATTCGTGGCTCTATCGTTGATTTATACCCTATGGGTAGCCCGCACCCATTTCGTTTAGACTTTTTTGATGATGAGCTCGACAGCATTCGCTTATTTGATGTTGAAAGCCAGCGCTCAGATGAAAAGGTCGAAAAGATTGAGTTACTGCCAGCTCACGAGTTTCCAACTAACGACTCAGACATTGAGCGTTTTCGTATCAACTATCGTGAACAATTTGGCGCAAGCTCTGAACAAGACTCAATTTATATGCAGGTGACTAAAGGAACCTGGCCTGCGGGTATCGAATATTACATGCCACTGTTTTTTGATGAATTGGCAACTATCTTCGATTACTTACCAAGTAATACAACCTTTATGCATTTTGGTGATATCGAGCATGCTGCTGATCAGTTTTGGCATGATGTGAATGTACGGTATGAAAACCGTCGTGTTGATCCGCTCAGACCTTTACTTGAACCTGTAAAGCTGTATCAAAGTGTTAATGAACTATTCGGTGAATTTGGTAAATACGCGCGTATTCGCTTATCACAAGCAAAATTAGGCACCAAAGCGGGTCACACCAACCTTGCTAGTAAAGAGCTGCCAAATGTTCGTATTGATCATAAGTTACATGAACCTTACCAAGGTTTAATTGACTATGTTGCCAGTGAGAAAAAACAAAAAGGCCGCGTGCTGCTCTCGGTTGAATCGGATGGCCGCCGCGAATCATTACTCACCTTATTAAAGCCAAGTGGTTTAAAGCTTAAAGAATTTGAATCGTTTAGCGATTTTACCAATAGTTCCAGTGATGTTGGCCTAATTGTTTCGCCACTTGAGCAAAGTGTGGTGTTAGACGGTAAGCCGCGTTTAACTATTATCACAGAGCAAGAATTACTAGGCATTAAGGTCTCGCAACGTCGACGCCGTAAACACAAATACGAAGCCAGCCAAGATGCACTTATTCGTAACCTTGCTGAGCTACGTGAAGGTCAACCTATTGTGCACCTTGATCATGGTGTAGGCCGCTATCAAGGCCTAGAAACCATTGATGCTGCTGGTGTGATCACTGAGTTTGTTACGATCATCTACGCCAACGAGGCAAAGCTTTACGTGCCTGTTTCAGCGTTACATATGCTGAGCCGCTATTCAGGTGGCGAAGAAGCCTCTGCCCCGCTTCATAAGTTAGGCTCTGATGCGTGGGAAAAAGCAAAAAAACGTGCCGCTGAAAAAGTGCGTGATGTGGCTGCTGAACTCTTAGATATTTACGCTAAACGCCAAGCAAAGCCCGGCAATAAATTTAAGCTTGATGGCAGTGCTTATCGTCAGTTTAGCGACAGCTTCCCATTTGAAGAAACTGACGATCAACGCAACGCCATTGAGTCTGTGCTCGGTGATATGCAAAGTAAGCAAGCGATGGATCGTTTAGTATGTGGTGACGTTGGCTTTGGTAAAACCGAAGTTGCAATGCGCGCAGCCTTTGTGGCCGTGAATGATAACAAGCAAGTTGCGGTACTTGTACCAACCACACTACTTGCACAGCAACATTATGAAAACTTTAAAGACCGCTTTGCCGATTTACCAATTGAGGTGGGTGTTTTATCGCGCTTTAACTCAACCAAAGAGCAAAAAGACACCCTAGATAAAATGGCTGAGGGTAAATTAGATATCGTAATTGGTACTCACAAGCTTATTCAACAAGATATTCAATTTAAAGATTTGGGCTTATTGATTGTTGACGAAGAGCACCGTTTTGGGGTGCGTCAAAAAGAAAAAATCAAAGCATTACGTGCAGATGTCGATATTTTAACGCTCACAGCGACCCCTATCCCACGTACATTAAACATGGCAATGAGTGGTATGCGTGACTTATCAATCATAGCTACACCGCCTGCGAAACGTTTAGCGGTTAAAACCTTTGTAAGACAAAGAGATGCTGAACTTATTCGCGAAGCAATTCTACGTGAGATTAAACGCGGTGGTCAGGTGTATTTCTTACACAATAATGTTGAAACCATAGACCGAGTTGCTGAAGAAATTAGCGAATGGGTACCTGAAGCCAGCGTAACAACCGCACATGGTCAAATGCGAGAACGCGAGCTTGAACAAATCATGAGTGATTTTTATCACCAAAAATATAACGTGATTGTGTGTACCACTATTATCGAAACCGGTATCGATGTACCCACTGCCAACACCATTATTATGGATAGAGCAGATAAACTCGGTCTGGCACAACTGCATCAGTTACGTGGTCGTGTTGGCCGCAGCCATCACCAAGCGTATGCATACCTACTCACTGGTAACCCTAAATCACTGAGTAAAGATGCGGTTAAACGATTAGAAGCTATAGAGTCACTTGAAGACTTGGGTGCAGGTTTTGCGCTTGCAACTCATGATTTAGAAATTCGTGGTGCTGGTGAACTGCTTGGTGATGATCAATCAGGTCAAATGCAAACCATTGGCTTTAGTTTGTATATGGAAATGCTTGAGCAAGCGGTTAACTCCCTCAAAGAAGGTAAAGAGCCAACCCTTGAGAACTTATTAGGTCAGCAAACTGAGGTTGACTTAAAGCTGCCAGCGTTATTGCCTGATGATTATATTCATGATGTAAATGCTCGTTTAGGTATCTATAAACGCATTGCAAGCTGTGCTAACCTCAATGATATGGACGAGTTACAGGTAGAGCTGATTGACCGTTTTGGTCTACTACCTGACGCCACAAAAAACTTATTCAGTTTGCAACAATTAAAACTGCAAGCAAGTAATATTGGCATTAAGAAGATTGAAGCAAACCCGAAAGGCGGTTATTTTGAGTTTAGCCAGCATACAAAGGTTAACCCTAGCTTCATTATAGGTTTGATACAAAGTGCACCGCAGGTGTATAAAATGGATGGCGCAAACAAACTGCGCTTTGCAATTAGCGAAGCCAACGCTCGCGAACGCTTAAAAATGGTCACTGCAATGATTGCAGATTTCGAAAAAAAGGTTAGCCATTAATGTTGTTTAGAAATAGTTTACTACTGCTTTGTTGCTTATTTACAAGCTCGTCATTTGCAACACGTTGGTTCGAAATTGAAGTTCTTATTTATAAACAGCGCCCAGCCCCCTACTTACAGGAAGATTTCAGTTTAAAACACGATGAAATCAAGGCTAAGCGTAGTGAGGATCTATTATCTCCTGCATACACAGAGCAGGCAAAACAGGCTTGTATTGAAGGTGATAGCCGCTTTCGCAGTGATTCTTTCACAGATTCTTTAGTCAATAGCAATCCTCACTCAAACGTGTGTGATGACAGTGTTGATTTTTTAGCAAGCTATAATCAACTGCCTGTGACACCCGTTGTAGAACCCCGTGAAGACACTGACGACATTTATTTAATGGCGCCAGAACAATTACAGTTTGTTGAACAAAAAAATCAGCTTGATAAAAAAGGCTTAACCCCAATTTTACACACCGGCTGGCGTTTTCCTGAAATGAGTGAAAAAAGAGCACCGAGTATCCGCCTCTTTGCCGGCGAGCACTTAGTAAAACACGCAAGTCCTGTAGAAGAAAACAACGATTTTATTAGTTTAGTCGGCCCTACTGAGCGCTACATTCCCGATCAGCTGCAAAATGTGCCTGAGTGGGAATTAGACGGTTTAATGAAGATTTATGTTCGTCACTACCTGTTTATAAACGCAGATTTTGATATTAGTCAGCGCTTAGAAACTGGTGATTACGAAAAAGCACGTTTTTCACAATTCAAACGTGTGATCAGTAACGAGATACATTATTTTGATCACCCACGTATGGGGATGATCGTGCAAATAAGACGCTACAACCATTAATGGATACAATTATGAAAAAATATATGGCAATTGCAGCAACGGCTGCGGCACTTACTTTAGCTGGTTGCTCAAAAGTAAATTTAGAGAACTACGAAAAAATTGAAATTGGTATGGATAAAACTGAAGTTGAAGCTATTTTAGGTTCAGCGGATAAGTGTGAAGAAAAGACACTACACACTAACTGTATCTGGGGTAACAAAGATAAAAACATCGAAATCACCTTAGTATCAGACAAAGTGTCGCTTTACAGCAAAACAGGTTTAGACGCTAAATAAACCGAAATGGGTGGCCAAGGCCACCCTTTCATCTTTCATCTTTCATCTTTCATCTTTCATCTTTCAAAATGTCAGTTTGCGAGTAAATACGCTCAATATTGACAATTTTGCTGCGATTTAACGTAATCTTGTAGCGCTGATACAAAGTTTCATCTTCGCTTTGTGTAAACACTAATACCACATTTAACTGATAACGCCTCTCTACGGCTTTCTTAGAGATTTTATTGCTATCTAGATGATAGAGCTTACCTTCACCCCGCTTTAAATAGCGAGCAAACGGTGCCAAGCTAAATTGCATGGTTTGTTGCAAGGTATCGTAGCCAGGTAAAAACTCTTTAGCGTTAACTTGTGTTTCGCTTGCAAAATGCAGCCACTGAGCAGCCTGTTTATTTTGATGGCGGCGCTTTGAAAAAATTCTTCTTACCGCTTTAGGCAGGCGTTTAAAACTGGTGTATTCAAGCCAAATGTATTGGCTGGCAATTTTGTCTTTGGTTATGCTGTTTTTAAATTGAAAGCGCCATTTAGGTCGCCCTCGTACGATAGCTCGCCAGATCACCCGTGTTATGTCTTCTTTAAATATTTCACGAAGACCATAAATAACACCCAAGATCAAAATCAACGTCGCTGTTACTTCGGTAAAGTTTGAGCGAGCATTTAACAC
The DNA here is from genome assembly GCF_001401795.1 of Pseudoalteromonas sp. P1-26. Taxonomy (NCBI): domain Bacteria; kingdom Pseudomonadati; phylum Pseudomonadota; class Gammaproteobacteria; order Alteromonadales; family Pseudoalteromonadaceae; genus Pseudoalteromonas; species Pseudoalteromonas sp. P1-26. Next base: position 67,317 of record NZ_LKDX01000008.1, read on the forward strand.
AACCAACATCACAAAGGCCATGATCACAGCGGTCACCGTGCCCTTTACCATACGTTTTAAATAACTGTTTAAGTGACGCGTGCTACGTGTAAGCACCACTCCATGCTCAATCAAACGTTGTAATAGGCGCATTTTGTTGGTGATACGGTTGGCATCTTCAAGTGTTGATTGCGAATTATATTCTTGCTCTTCACGGTAACTGTTTTCAGCTTTACAAAACTCTAATAGCTCACTGCGCTCTTTTGCAAAATCACTACTGCGCGGCCCTTCATCCAGTAGTTTCAAAAATGACTGCTCTACATGCCAGCTTAAGTAGTTATCAGCGTTTTTATAAAATGGCAGTAGCTTTTCATCATCTGGGGTGTAGCGTCTTAGTTTTTTCAACAAGCCTTTGGTTTGCTCGCACAACTCAATGGCTGCAGGGTAAAACTCATCGGCTTCTTGGTGTTTTAGGGTGTCTTTAATATCGGCATTCAGCGCGAGTCGAACTTGATAACAATATAAGTTTAAGTTTTGCCGATAATCTTGCTGTTCACCTTTGTTTTTACTAACAAAGCGGCTTCTAACTAAGGGTAAGTGAATGTTGTTAGCGTTATACGCAAGGTGCGATTTAAAGTTATTATTAAAGAATGATTCTTCGCTCAGTGTTTGTGGGTTAACACTCATTTCATTCGGAATGGAGAAATACAGGTCGAGTCGTTGCTCTGTGCGTGGTTTAAGCTCAGGCTCAATAATAAAAGATAAGTTTTCGTCTTGTTTAAGCAATATCACCTCGTTTGTTAAAAGTACCTCTATAGTTTACGCGTTGATAGGCTTTCAGACAATAAAAAAGGCCCAGTAAAAACTGGGCCTTAGTAATCATTTCAAACTAGATTAGAACTTGATGTTCATACCAGCGAAGAAACGACGACCTAGTACATCGTATGTGTACGGGTCAGTGTTTGAGTCATTGTTACCTGAGTAGTAAGGTGCTTGCTTATCGAATAAGTTGTTAACACCTGCAGAGAATGACACTGTGTCGTTCAGGATGTATGAACCGCTGATGTCGTGGTATACAACAGTACCAACGCTTGGTACTAGACACTCGCTGTCGTCAGCAAGACATGCGTAGCTGTCTAGGCCGTCGATCATACGTGCTTGGTATTGTGCATCCCAGTTGTCGCCAGACGCGTTAAGAGTGAAGTTAGACTTAACTTTCGCGTAGCTACCGATACCTGAAGTTACAAGACCTGTGTAATCGATTGTGCTTGTGCCTGAATCAACGATGTACTCATCAAGGATTGTTACATCAAGACCTGTGCGCCAGTTAAGACCTGCAGCTTCAAATGCATACTTGAAGTTTACGTCGTAACCTTTAGTAGATTCATTACCAATGTTTTGTAATTGGTTGTTGAAGCTAATGCGACCAGTGCTTTGGTTGAAGTTGATTGCAGAAGACTGACATAGAGCAGTATCTTGGTTCTTGTATGCGCCAGTAGAAGCATCAAGACAGTTTTCAACGATGTACTGGTTGTTTACGCTTGAAATTGAGTTTTCAATTTCGATTTCGTAGTAGTCAACAGTCATTGAGAAACCGTCGAACCATTCTGGAGCGTATACGAAACCAGCAGTTACTGTATCAGCAAGCTCTGGCGTTAATTGGTCGTTACCACCAACAGTTACTTCAGCTTGGTCTTGTGCACCAGGGAAGTTAACTTGTTCGAATGAAGGTGATTTACCTTGGTAAAGCTCAGATACTGTCGGAGCACGGAATGCAGTTGAACGAACAGCACGTAGCATTAGTTCGTCGTTTACACGCCAAGTTAGACCTAATTTCCAAGTTTCATCTGAACCAAATGTGCTGTAATCGAATGCACGAACAGCAGCGCTTAAGTCAACCATTTGAGCAAATGGTGCGTCAGCTAGAAGTGGAACAGCGAATTCAACGTAAGCTTCGTTTACGTCAAAACGACCACCAGTTGGTTCAACACGTGGGTCATTTGCAAGACCTTGTGAAGTTAGTGAATCTGGAACGTACCATGCTTTTTCTTCACGACGCTCGATACCAGCAGCGAAACCAACATAACCAGCAGGAAGTTCCATTACTTCACCGTTAAGGCCAGCAGAAAGAACTAATAATTGGCTACCACCTGAGTTGTTTTCAGTGTAGTTGTATTGTGCAAGGTTGCTACCTGACCAATCAGCTTGGTTAAGAGGGTTGAAAGTACCCTCTTCGATTGCGTCTTGGATTGAACCCATGTTAAGTAGGTTAGTTGCGCGGTCAACTGAGTCGTTACGACCGAATACTACTGAAGTATCCCATCCCCAACCGTTGTCGAATGCACCGTCAAGACCGATTACTGCACGTACAGTGTCAACAACTTGCTCATAGCCACGAGGACCTACGTCAGTCATACGACGACCGTAAGAGATGTCTTCACCGTCAGCTACGCCGTGAGAAAGAAGTGAATCACCCATTGCGTCTGCATCGTAAGTGAAGTCAAACCATACTGGCTGTGGAGCCATTTGTTGAGTTGACCAACGCTTAGAGTAAGTGAACTCAGAAACTAAACGCGTTTCATCAGTTACGTCAAAGTGGCCGATACCTGTTAGGTTTAAACGACGCATTGGCGTGTAAAGGTAGCTTGTTGCTGAGTAGTTGTAAGCATCACCTGCTGAAGTGAAATCGTGCCACTCGCCGTCTGCTTGACCTTGTAAGCTTGCATTTTCAGCCCAAACGTGGCCGAAAGGCGTGTAAGAAGAACCACCACAGTAGAAGCTACCGTTTTCGTAATCTTCTTCGATTGGACAATCAGAGAAATCACGGTCTGCTTGAGAAGCGTCGCCACGGTCAGTGTATTGTAAACCAATTACAACGTTACCACGGTCAAAGCTTGAACCCATTGTGATATCGAAAGACGTTTCGTCTGCATCGCCTTCACCAGTGATAGCACCGTTAAGGTTCATGTCTAGACCTTCGAAGTCGTCTTTTAAGATGATGTTAACAACACCAGCTACCGCGTCAGTACCGTATACAGCAGATGCGCCGTCTTTTAGTACTTCAACTTGCTTGATCATTGATACTGGGATTGTGTTTAAGTCAACAGTAGATGCTGCGCCAGTACCAGAGTTGATCATACGACGACCATTTACTAATACTAGAGTACGTTGTGCGCCTAAACCACGTAGGTCAACACGTGCGTTACCGCCTGAACCGTTGTTAACAGCAGGGTTAGTCATCGCACCGCTTGCTGCAGTCATTTTTTGTAGAACGCCATCGATGCTTGATGCACCCATTGCTTTGATGTCATCTGCGCCGATTAAAGTTACAGGACTAGACGTCTCCATATCGGTACGCTTAATGCGAGAACCTGTAACTTGAATTTTTTCAATAGACTCTGCTGCATCATCAGCAGCTAAAACTTGCATGCTTGAGAACATTGGGATTGCTGAAACAACAGCTAAACCAAGAATTGATTTTTTCATGTGAAAACCCTACTTGTTGGAAATTTACCTTTAGTCAGGTAGCGCTCGTTATTATTAGAATCACGAGTCAGCGGAGGGCAACTTAGGCCCAGTTAACTGAACGAAAACTGAATGACAGGTTAAAGAAAAAACAACCCAAAAATAGCGTATCCATTTTAGGTAATAAGGTTTCACGATGTATCAATGTTAACAGAAAAAAACACTGCCACATCAGCAAGCTAACATTATTAAGTAGCAAAAAAAACACGATTGAAATCAATTGCACGCACTTTGTAATCAAGTGTAACTAAAGGCCGATTAGTGCTACAAATGAAATTTTTACAAGTTGATCACACAACGTTATAAAAACCGTAAAAGCTTGGTAAGACTGCTAACCATAGTTATTCACTAAAATTAACTAAATAGACAAAGTTAGTCCGTTAAACAGTGTATTAGAGGAAGAATTTTTGTTTTTGTTCCGTCAGTTTGCAATACCGTATAAAGATACGACTAATAAAGAACATTAAAGTAGAAAAAGATGACGAAGGAATGACATAAATCACAGCTTTTAAATAATCAAAAGCTGTGATCAACAATAATAAGGGAAGATGTTATCGAGTTTGCAGTGAATCGAAATAATAAAGCAAAGTTTGTGGTTGATTGTCACCAGTAGTATAAGTGAGCATCATTTTCCAGGTCATTACAGGCTCAGAGCATGCGCCAACCATAGTATCAGCAACCCAAACTTGACCTGTCTGTTTAAACTGCAGTGGAATAAAACCCATATACATAGTGACCCCTTCAAGTTTTGCAGAGAGGTTTTTAGCATCTTTCGGCAGCTTTAGGTTGATTGCAAAAGGCAGCTCAGGGCTGACATCTGGGTTGCTCAGCCAAACTTCTGCATTATTAGGGTAATAACAATGACTATTGTTCTCACAACTTGTACTTGTGCTGCCCTCTTCTATACTTTGGCTATCACATGCAGCTAAAAATACACTGAAAAGGAAAACGGGTAATAAACTAGTTCGCACTCTATTTGCCTGTATAAAATAAAAGCGGATACTAGTGAGCTACCCGCGAAAAGACAACCATGCTAGATGGAATAAGCTAATAAAAATACAATCTCTGACAAAAAATAACCAACAAAGCGCTAAAATTTGATTGATGTCATAATTTTATGCAATTGACCTATCTTTTTAAGGTCAAAAATTTTATCATTTCCATCGCAAAAATAAGGGTTTCTCGAGTTTGTTTTCTGAAGCTAGCACCGCTAAGTTGGCTTTAGGTAACACGCTTGTGAAGTAATAGTAGGCCCCACTTTGTATAAAAGTGGGTAATTCATTTCTAAAACGCATTTATTGCAGCGGAAGCCAGAAAATGAGCCAAACAGTAGCATCACAAACTGAGTACAATTATAAAGTTGTACGCCAATTCGCTATTATGACAGTGATTTGGGGCATCGTTGGCATGAGTGTTGGGGTTCTGATTGCTGCCCAATTAGCTTGGCCAGCACTTAACTTTGATACACCATGGTTAACTTACTCTCGACTACGTCCGTTACACACGAACGCAGTAATTTTCGCATTTGGTACAAGTGCACTTTTTGCGACGTCTTATTACGTCGTACAACGTACATGTCAAACGCGCCTTTTCTCAGATAAACTAGCAGCCTTCACCTTCTGGGGTTGGCAACTTGTTATCGTACTAGCAGCGATTACCTTACCATTAGGTATCACCAGCTCAAAAGAATACGCTGAACTTGAATGGCCAATCGATATTCTTATCGCCGTTGTTTGGGTAACTTACGCAGTTGTATTCTTTGGTACGTTAATCAAGCGTAAAGTATCGCACATCTATGTTGCGAACTGGTTCTATGCTGGTTTCATCATTACTGTTGCCGTTTTACACATTGTAAACAGCATGGCAATTCCAGTTTCACTAACTAAATCATACTCTATCTACGCAGGTGCTGTAGATGCAATGGTTCAGTGGTGGTACGGTCACAACGCTGTTGGTTTCTTATTAACTGCTGGTTTCTTAGGTATGATGTACTACTTCGTACCAAAACAAGCAGGTCGCCCTGTTTACTCTTACCGTTTATCGGTAGTTCACTTCTGGGCTCTTGTTTCTTTATACATCTGGGCAGGTCCTCACCACCTACACTACACTGCGCTTCCAGACTGGACGCAAAGCTTAGGTATGGTTATGTCAGTAATCCTATTCGTTCCATCTTGGGGTGGTATGATCAACGGTATCATGACGTTATCAGGTGCATGGCATAAACTACGTACTGACCCAGTACTTCGTTTCTTAGTTGTTTCTCTATCTTTCTACGGTATGTCTACGTTCGAAGGCCCAATGATGGCTATTAAGTCAGTTAACGCGCTTTCTCACTACACTGACTGGACTGTAGGTCACGTACACTCAGGTGCACTAGGTTGGGTTGCAATGATTTCTATCGGTGCTATCTATCACCTAATCCCTGCACTATTCTCACAAGGCCGTATGTACAGTGTTAAACTAGTTAACACGCACTTCTGGTTACACACTGTTGGTGTTGTTCTATACATCGTAGCAATGTGGATTTCAGGTGTAATGCAAGGTCTAATGTGGCGTGCAGTAAACTCAGACGGTACGTTAATGTACAGCTTTGTACAGTCATTAGAAGCTTCGTATCCGTTCTATATCATGCGTTTCCTAGGCGGTGTATTCATCGTAACAGGTATGCTAATTATGGCTTACAACGTTTATCGTACTATTGCAGCGAAGAAAGATTCGCTTCAATTAGACGCTGACGCACAATTGGCATAATGGAGTAGCACGATGAGCAATAATAATTCACAAAACAAACACGAAATAGTCGAAAAGAACGTTGGCCTAATGGCTATCTTGACTGTCTTTGCAATCAGCTTTGGTGCGTTAGTTGAGATTACTCCACTAATGTTCCAAGACGATACGACTAAACCTGTTGATGGCTTACGCCCTCTTACAGCGTTAGAAATGGAAGGTCGTGATATCTACGTGCGTGAAGGTTGTTACAACTGTCACTCACAAATGATTCGTCCTTTCCGTGACGAGGTTGAGCGTTACGGTCACTACTCTGTAGCTGGTGAGTCAGTATGGGATCACCCATTCCAATGGGGTTCTAAGCGTACTGGTCCTGACCTAGCTCGTGTTGGTGAGCGTTACTCAGACGATTGGCACCATGCTCACTTAATGGACCCACGTGCTGTGGTTCCTGAGTCAAACATGCCAGCGTTTCCTTGGTTAGACGAAAACAGAGTCGATACGACCCATACACTTAAAAAGCTTCAAGTATTCCGTGATAGCTTCGGAATCGACAAAGCAAGCGACCGTTACGACGGTAAAGGTTACGGAAGCGACGAAGAGCTAAAAGCTGACATTGCGAAAATCGAAGCCATGAACAATGGTGAAGGCGCAACTGAAATGCAAGCTCTAATCGCTTACTTACAACAGCTTGGCACACACTTGAAGTAATTATTATGGATTACGGAACATACAGAGGCATTTTGACTCTGGTAATTTTAGTACTGTTTATTGTGATTGTTGTATGGGCATACAGCAAGCGTAGCAAAAGCCGATTTGATAACGCTGCTAATGCCATATTTGAAGATGAAAAAAAACACAACAACACAATCTCTAACGAGGAAAAGGAGTCTGAGAAATGACTAGCTTTTGGAGTATATGGGTTATCGTATTAACCCTAGCGTGTCTTGCTATCATCTTCGGCCTACTTCTGTGGAACTTAAAAAACTACACAGGTGTTAAAGAAGGCGAAAGCTGTGGTCACGAGTTTGACGGCATTGAAGAACTAAACAACCCACTACCAAAATGGTGGACTTACATGTTCTTCGCGACATTCATTTGGTCTGTATACTACCTTGCTGCTTACCCAGGTTTAGGTAACTGGGAAGGTTTAGGTAAGTGGACAAGTTCTAACCAAGGTATTACTTCTTTAGCTGAGTCTAAAGAAGCGACTGAACAAGCATTAGCTAACGGTGAGAACGTTCAATTAGACCAAGAATTTATTGCTGCTGATGAGCGTTTTGGCCCAATCTTTGAGTCATTCGCAAAACAAGATATTGAAACACTAGTTAAAGATGAAAAAGCGCTTGAGATTGGTCAACGTTTATTCTCACAAAACTGTGCACAATGTCATGGTTCAGATGCACGTGGTGGTCAAGGCTTCCCTAACCTAACGGATAACGATTGGTTATACGGCGGTACACCAGACAAGATCAAAGAAACACTTCTTTACGGTCGTGTTGCTGCGATGCCACCTTGGGGTGATGCACTTGGCGAGCAAGGCATTAAAGAAATGACTGCTCACGTACTTAGCCTTTCAGGCCGTACTGTTAACCAAAAAGACGCTGCTGCAGGTGCTGCTAAGTTTGCAATGTGTGCTGCGTGTCACGGTGCTGACGGTAAAGGTTCAGTTGCACACAATTTACCATTTGGTGCACCTAACCTAACAGATAACATCTGGTTATACGGTGGTTCTAAACGTGCTGTTGAAGAAACACTAATCAATGGCCGCGCCGGTGTAATGCCAGCATGGAAAGACATTTTAGGTGAAGATAAAGTTCACTTATTAACAGCGTACGTTTACAGCTTATCGCAAGATAAATAACCACGCGGTTAATAAAATGTATAAACAATTAATCTTTTAATTCAATAGATTAATTAAGATCAAAAAAGCCTCCATCTGGAGGCTTTTTTTTAGTCTTTTGCTTTTAAATCCGATAAAATGCGTACAACGTTTTTAAAGGTATAAGTACTATGAAACCCACTCCTTGGTATAAGAACTTTTGGCCATGGTTTTTAATCTCTTTTCCTCTTGCAGCCATCATCGGCTGTGCTGGTCTTATTTATATGGCGATTGGCAACGGCCCAGATATGGTTGTTGATGATTACTATAAAAAAGGCAAAGCAATTAACCTTGAACTCAGCAAATTTAATAAAGCAAAAGCACTTTATTTACATGGCGATTTAAATGTTGCAGGCGACAAAGTAACTTTCACTTTCACCAAGGGTGATGCAAGCAATGTTCACTCTTTAAAAATGTCATTTTATCATCGCACCATTAAAGCCAATGACTTTGATGTAAGCCTAATGAAAAACGCCCATGGCGATTTTACTGCCCTACTCGACACCCATGTTGACGGTGCATACACAGTGTTTATTGAACCAATCGATAACAGTTGGAAACTTAAAGAAGATGTCATTTTGCCAACTGATAAAACGATTTCGATTAGCCCTGAATATAAGTAGTAAACTCTAATGTCCGATAATTGCTTTCATTGTCTTGAAAGTGTGCCAAAAGGCTTTAATGCGACTGTCGAAATAGACGGTAAGGCACAACCTATGTGTTGTATTGGTTGCCAAACGGTTGCTGAGAATATCGTCGCCCAAGGCATGACCGATTACTATAAATTTAGAACTGTGCGCTCTGGTAAAGTTGAACAACTTGTTCCAGAGCAACTCGAGTTGATTAAAAGTTACGATAACGAAGATATTCAAGACGAGTTTATTTCAGCCACTAATGATTTATCAGAAGTACTATTAACGGTTGAAGGCATCACCTGTGCTGCCTGCGCTTGGTTAATCGAAAAACAACTACTTAACTTAAAAGCAATCAAACGTGTTGATGTAAATACTTCAACCAACCGTGCCATGATCCAATGGGATAAATCGGTTACACCGCTTAGCCAAATTATCACTTCATTACATGAAATCGGCTATAAAGCCTATCCGTTTCAGGCAGACCTTGAAGCAAGCCAAAAACAACAAGCCGCAAAAGCCTACATTCGCCGTTTAGGGGTTGCCGGTCTGATGACCATGCAAGTAATGATGTTTGCTTTTGCCATGTATTTTGGCATGTTCTCTGGCATGGAAGAGAACTTTGAGCAGTATTTTCGCTGGATAAGCTTAGTGCTTGCTTCTCCAGTTATTCTTTACAGTGCCCTGCCATTCTTAACCAATGCCATTAATGGTTTAAAAGCCAAACAGCTGAATATGGACTTACCCGTTTCATTAGCGATTTTTGGTGCTTATGGGGCAAGCTGTTATGCCACATTAATGTCGGTTGGCGAAGTTTATTTTGAATCTATCTGTATGTTTACCTTCTTATTGTTATTAGGTAAATATTTAGAATTTAGAGCCCGTTTAAAAGCCAGTGAATTTACCGCTAATTTGCAAAAGTTACTGCCGCTTACAGCTCGAATTATCGATGAGAATAACCAAGAATCGATAATTGCCGCTAAAAAACTAAAACTGGGTGATGTTGTATTAATCAAAGCAGGCGAGACTATTCCTGCTGATGGTATTGTTACAAAAGGTCAAACAACCGTTGATGAAGCCATGATGACGGGTGAACACCAGCCAGTTAACAAGTTTGTCAGCCATCAAGTTTACGCAGGAACGATTAACCACGATGGAGTGATCAGTATTGAGATCAACAAAATCGGTCAAAATACCCTGCTTAATCAAATTATTAAGTTACAACACACAGCGTTAACCAAGCGCCCGCGATTAGTTGAGATAACAGATAAAGTAGCGCAGTGGTTTGTTGCCTGCTTATTAGTGTTCGCCTCAATAACAGCAATTGGTTGGTATCAAATAGATCCCGAGCATGCCTTTTGGGTTACTATTTCTGTACTTGTTGCAACCTGCCCTTGTGCGCTTAGCTTAGCAATTCCAACCGCTCTCACGTGCGCTGTAGCCAGCCTTACTAAGCGTGGAATTTTAATAAAACAAGCCCACGTGTTAGAAACGCTACCACAATTAACCGATATTGCTTTTGACAAAACTGGTACTTTAACGCAAGGTCGCTTTACCATTGAGCGCGTTGAGCTAGTAAATAGCCAGTACAGTGAAGCAGATGCATTACGACTAGCAGCGCAACTTGAAAGTTTCTCTGAGCACCCTATTGCTAATGCATTCGCTGGTTTCAACGACACAGTGAACCCTATTGAAAATGTGACTATCGAACCGGGTAAAGGCATTACCGCTTTACTCAATGATCAGCACCTTGCGATAGGTAAAAGCGGTTGGTTTAATACCGAAAAAGCAGATGCTCAAGCAACCTTATATATCGATAAACAAGTCATTGCGCGCTTTTACTTAGCCGACAGCCTTCGTAATAACGCAGAAAAATTGATTACTACACTTCATTCGCAACAAATTAAGTGCCATATGTTAACGGGCGATGCCTCTAACAGTGGTGAGCGAATTGCAAAACAGCTCAATTTAGATACCGTGCATGCTGCATGTAGCCCTCGCGACAAACAAACCCATGTCGAAGCACTTGCAAGTAAAGGTGCCATTGTTGCTATGGTGGGTGATGGCGTGAATGACAGCCCAGTATTTGCCAGTGCCCATTTATCTATTGCAATGGAAACAGGCGCTGATATTTCCAAAAATAGTGCCGATGTGGTATTACTCAATAGTGATCTAACAGCCATAGAGCATTTGCTTACTGTCTCGAAAAAGACACGCCGTATTGTTAAGCAAAACTTGGCATTATCACTTATTTACAATGGTTCGATTTTACCATTGGCAGCCCTTGGGCTCGTTGCTCCTTGGATGGCTGTAATTGGTATGTCTGCAAGCTCCATTTTGGTTATTACCAACTCATTAAGGTTATTAAAACTATGAGTATCATCTACATGCTTATCCCAATTGCCATTTTATTTGTGCTAATTGCCATTGGGGTCTTCTTTTGGGCTGTAAAAAGCGAACAATTTTCTGATTTAAACAAACAGGGCCACAGTATCCTGTTCGAAGACGATAAAGAGCAGCACAACAAAAGTAATGATTGATCCGCTGTTTATTAGTGCATTTATAATGGGCTTGTTAGGTAGTGGTCATTGCCTAGCGATGTGTGGTGGCATTGCCAGTAGTTTACAACTTGCCGCCAACAAAAACCGTGCAGTGAGCTTTTCGGTTGCTTATAACCTAGGCCGCGCACTCAGTTACATGCTTGCCGGTGCTCTTGTAGCAGGAATTAGTAGTCGCTTTGCAGCGCAAAATACTTCTATATCGATAGCGTTGTCGTTTTTGAGTGGTATTTTTATGCTCCTTGTTGGGGTTTACATTATGCGTTTAGCGGCAACTCTACAGTGGCTAGAAAAACTTGGCAAAACCCTAGTATGGCAGCATTTAGCTAAACTTAATCGTTATTTATTACCGGTCGATACTACCCCAAAAGCCCTACTCTATGGCGCTTTGTGGGGCTGGTTGCCCTGTGGATTAGTTTATTCAGCGCTAACCTGGGCACTGACTAGCCCATCAGCATCACATGGTGCAGGTGTGATGTTGTTTTTCGCGTTAGGCACCTTTCCTGCCATGATAAGCGTAGGACTCGTCAGCCAGAAAATTAACACTATTTTCAACCATGTTTGGACTAGGGTTATTCTAGGCAGCGTAATAATATGGTACGGTATATACTTATTAATTATAGCAACCGATAAGCTAATTCATTAATCTTACGTGTTGTTAACTTATTTGAATGGATTTGATGTATGGACTTCTCACAAAACAAGTCAAAAGGCTTATGCACAATTAGCTGTAATAATTGCAGTATCAGCCAGCTATGTTTGCCATTTTCATTAAACGGTCAAGAAATGGATCGTCTCGATGAAATCATCGAACGTAAGAAACCACTGCATAAAGGTGATTATTTATTTGAGTCTGGCGAAAGCTTAAATGCCATTTATGCGGTACGCTCTGGCTCGTTTAAGTCTTATACTTTGTCAGAACAAGGTGATGAACAAATTACTGGTTTCCATTTAGCTGGTGATTTAGTTGGTTTCGATGCTATTAACAAAATGGCTCATCAAAGCTTCTCACAAGCCCTTGAAACTTCAATGGTATGTGAAATTCCATTCGATACTCTAGACGAATTAGCAGGTAAATTACCTAAGCTACGCCAACAAATTATGCGTTTAATGAGTAATGAAATTAACTATGACCAAGAAATGTTATTGTTACTCAATAAAAAGTCAGCTGAAGAGCGTCTAGCAAGTTTTATTTATAATCTTGCAGAGCGTTTTGGTGAACGTGGTTTCTCACGAAAAGAATTCCGTTTGACCATGACACGTGGTGAAATCGGTAATTATTTAGGCCTTACTGTTGAAACAATTAGCCGCCTTTTAAGCCGCTTCCAAAAAGCTGGTTTTATTAAGGTTGAAGGTAAATTTATCACCATTTTGGACCAGCAAGCGCTTGCAGCAACAGCAGCGATTAAATGTAAATAGAGTTTGATTTAACGCAACTTTATATTGTTTGCCCCTTTAACTGTTCTAAATTTAGGTTACACTCAAAGTACTACTTTTTGCGGAACAGTTAAGGAGCAGCACATGGACGCAATTAAACGAATTTTAGCAGTTATAGACCCAACCAAAGAGCAGCAACATAGTTTAAGCCGCTCAATTGATCTAGCCAAAAAATCTGGCGCGACCATCACCGCTTTCCTCAGTATCTACGACTTCTCTTATGAAATGACCACAATGCTTTCTGCTGATGAGCGTGAAGCAATGCGCGAAGCCGTCATAAAAGACCGCCAAGAATGGTTAAATGAACAAATTGCCCTTTACCCAGAGCTTACCATTGATAGCTGTGTGGTTTGGCATAACCGCCCTTACGAAGCCATTATCAATACCGTGATCAACGATGGTTTTGACCTTGTTGTCAAAGGCACTCATCAACACGATACACTTAAGTCTGTTATTTTCACGCCAACTGACTGGCACCTCATTCGTAAGTGCCCTGCTCCAGTTTTACTTGTTAAAGAGAAAGAGTGGCCGGAAAAAGGCAATATTTTAGCTGCTGTGAACGCAGTGAGTGAGAATGAACAACACCTTGAACTTAATAAGCGTATTATCAATGACGCTCGTTTCATTTGTGATTTGGCCAACGCAACGCTTAACTTAGTTAATGCCTACCCAGCAACTCCAGTTAATATCGCTATTGAAATCCCTGAATTCAACCCAGGTGTTTATAACGAATCAGTTAAAAAACATCACTTTGAATCAACGCTTTCATTAGCTGAAGGGTTTGATATTGATAAAGCTCATTGCCACATTGAAGAAGGCTTACCAGAAGATGTTATTCCTGATGTGGCAGCACGCCTCAACAGCGAATTAGTAGTGATAGGTACAGTTGGACGTACTGGCTTAAGTGCAGCGCTTGTCGGTAACACAGCAGAGCATGTTATTGATAGCCTTGACTGCGATGTTTTAGCACTAAAACCAGACGGCTATGTGAGCCCACTTGCTAAATAACCTTTTAAATATGCATTAAAAAAGCCCCAGTTTGGGGCTTTTTTCTTTTTATATATTTGTTACATCAATAAATAATGATTCATCAATGTTTGTTGATGAGACCACCGCCTCGCTAAAGTCATAGCTTTCACGATTGCCTTCTCTATCAAGTGGTAAATTTTCAAAATCAAATAAGTTTCTGTCTGCAAGCTGGCTTGGACTAACATTTTGTAAAGACTTAAAGATACTCTCAACACGACCTGGAGTTTTCTTATCCCACTCAGTCAACATGGCTTTGATTGATTGACGCTGCAGGTTTTCTTGTGAGCCACATAAATTACAAGGAATAATTGGGAAGTCTTTGTGCTCAGCGTATTTAATTAAATCTTTTTCACGGCAATATGACAACGGACGGATTACCACGTTACGTTCATCATCAGAGCGCAATTTTGGTGGCATCGCTTTTAGTCGTGAACCATGGAACATATTTAAGAACATTGTCTCAACGATATCATCCATGTGATGACCAAGTGCTAGTTTAGTTGCACCAATTTTTTCTGCAAATGAATAAAGTGTGCCGCGACGAAGTCGTGAACACAGACCACAGGTAGTTTTACCCTCTGGTACTTTTTCTTTTACTACTGAGTAAGTATCTTTATCAACGATGTAATACGGGATATTTAGCGTTTCAAAGTAATCAGGCAAAATGTGCTCAGGAAAACCAGGTTGCTTCTGATCAAGGTTTACTGCAATCACTTCAAATTTAATCGGCGCTGCTTTTTGTAAATTAAGCAAAATATCTAGCATTGCAAAAGAATCTTTACCACCACTGATACATGCCATAACAACATCACCGTCTTCAATCATGTTGTAATCAGTAATCGCATTACCAACATGCCTTCTTAGACGCTTTTGAAGTTTATTAAATTCAAGAGTTTCTTTTCTAGTATCAGTTTGATTCATTTGCTCTGCTCATACAGGCTTTTGTAAGCCATGTTTCATAGTAAAAAGTTCGGCGTGGATTATACGGACTTTTTAAGCCAGTTGAAATGATTAGCATGGGATAATTAAAGCGCTTCACTCGTAGAGATACCACGTAAAGCAAAGCGCTTTGGGTATAGGGCCTCAGGTTCTTCAATTTACAGGCTGAAAGCTCTAATTTTCTGACCTCTGTAAACTGATCACTGATTTATTTTACTGTGCATTTGTAACGAGAAGCTGTACAAGCAAGGTCAGGCCAATCATCTCTGCCCCAACAGTATTTATCATTTCTAAGAGGTTTTAGATGCCAAACCACAGGCTTGCCCTTTTTATCTAAGCGGGTTTCATTTTCAAGCTGCACACGGATTAAATTTTTCTCTGCTGAGAGAATATTGTAAACGAAGGTTTTTCTCGCTTCAGACGCGGAAATATAGCCCTGCTCATCATAAGAGATTTCTAATGTTTTATTTTTAAACGTTATGGTATGAAAATTAGCTTCACAAACTGGGCTATTTGTAGACTGCCATGAGCCTTGCAACTTAGTTTGCATTTCTTGGTTGATAGGTGAATGACTGCTACAAGCTGAACATAGCAGTAAAATAACAAAAATAGGCGCTGAAGTTTTCATTAAGATGCTTTTAAGTCCCTGAAAAAGTAAGGTTTAGCATATCGAGAATCGTAAAAATGTCCAGCTATACGCTTAATAAAAAACAAAGGGCACATGAGCCCTGTGCCCTTTGTTAACTTTAAGCGCTTTTAGTTTTAGCTTTTTTATTCTTTGCCATTCGTTTAGCACGTTTTATTGCCGACTTTTTCGACGCATTTTTCTGCGCTATTTTTAACACTTTAGCCTCTTTTAATTGCTTTTTTGCTGCTTTCAAGCGCTTTTTAGCATTTTCGGCTAGTTTCTCTGCTTCACTAGCTCACTCTACAGCTGCTTGTGCTTTAAGTGCTGCATCTTTTGCAATTTCAGTGGTTTTGGCCACTTCTTTTTTACTCTTTTCGAGAATTTTTTCGAGCTTAGAAAGACGTTTCTCAAATACTGACTGTGAATTTTGCATAGTATTCTCCTTTACTGACGTGCAGACATGCGGGTAGGTTCTGTGACAATAAGCGGGTCGAGACGATTCACAATTTCGTGATCTTTTTCTGGGTAATCCAAACAGCTTAAGAAATGACGCATACAGTTGATACGCCCGCGCTTTTTATCATCAGAGCGAATCTGTGTCCAAGGTGCATCCTTAGTATGGGTATGAAACATCATGGCATCTTTGGCATCACAGTAATCATGCCATTTAGCCAGTGATGCCATATCAACTGGGCTTAGCTTCCATTGTTTGAGTGGATCATTTTGGCGAGATTTAAAGCGTCTAAATTGCTCTTCTCTGCTGACCGAAAACCAATATTTAAATAGCTTAATACCGCTATTCACCAACATACGTTCAAGTTGAGGAGTTTGACGCATAAACTCTAAATATTCGTGATCATCACAGAACCCCATTACCTTCTCAACACCGGCTCGGTTATACCAAGAACGGTCAAATAATATAATTTCACCCTTTGTTGGCAGGTGGTTAATGTAACGCTGAAAGTACCATTGATCACGCTCTCTTGCAGATGGTTTTTCTAAAGCCACCACGTGCGCCCCACGAGGGTTTAAATGCTCCATAAAGCGCTTAATAGTGCCACCTTTACCCGCCGCATCTCGACCTTCAAATAAAATCACAATTTGCTGGTTGGTCTCTTTTACCCAGCCTTGCATTTTTAAAAGCTCGATTTGCAGTTCGTGTTTATGACGCTCGTATTCAACTACGTCCATTTTGCGTTTATATGGGTATTTACCGTCAGCATTCCACTTTAAGCTTGGGTTTTTAACATTTAGATCAAAAACCACATCCTGCTTCGCATTGGCTTCGGCTAATTTCTGCTGTTTAACTGATACAGGTTCGACATTGACTGTCTGCATAACGACTCCTTTTAAACTATAACTACCTATATTGAGATCTTTATAGTTTTACTTTAAGCCAGTTATTGCTAAGTAACTTGATCTAAATCTATATTTTCAATTCTTGAAAAATCATTTAAAAATAGAAGGTTAGCACTTAATAATTAAGTAAAAATAAGGATGCTAAAATAAAATTAAACCTTTTATCTATAGCAAGAAACAATCAGTAAAAACGCATATTTTCATACTGTTTTCAGATCTAAAAACACGCTAATTCTTAAATGCACAGCAATACAAATAGTTAGAAAAGATATGAATTAAAGGGAATAATGTAGATAAAATAAACAGTCAAAGTAACTGCACTGCTTACGATGAATTTCAGATTTTGATGCTAAACCAAAATAACGAGGAAACTCTTTAAAAAAAGAGACATAAGAACTATCTGCTTCACAACGAAAAAAGGACCTAATAAGGTCCTTTTTGTCAATATTAAAACGCTTTACCAATATATGGTCGCTATTTAACAATCCACGGTGTGGCACTGATGAGCTCAGCATGACTGCTAAGCACTGTGTTATCGTCTTGCCAGTCGTCTGTTACTTTTATTGAACAACGCTGCTCTTTACAGCTAACGTCATTTGCCGAAATAGCATCTTGGCCATTAAATTTAAGAACAACACCTTGTTGTTCAGGCAGTAAAAACCACATTAATTTGCTAACAAAAAAGCCTGACAAATCAGATAAAAGCTCGTCAAATTCTTCATTTAACGTATATAAGTTCGCTTTACTGAGTTCAAAATCAGCCAGATCAGTTGCTTCAATTTGTAACTTTAACTGGCATTCATGTTTTGGATTTTCAGGTTGAACAACAATTACGGCTTTATCAGTATCTAGTTGCTTATCAAAAGGTAAAAGTAACTGAGCCTTATCTGTATATGTTAGGTCAAACTCTTGTTTTTCTGTAATTATTTTACCTGATTTAATTGTGCATACTTCGTTGCTAGCAATATCAGACAAATAAAAGTTAACTTGAGCGTATTGAAACTCGCCTTTATTAACAACTTTCAAACGATCGTAAAAGCCATCATAGGCAACAACAAATTCTGTTGCAGCGGCCTTTGAAGCAACTGCACCTAGCGCAACCGCGATGGTTGCTGCTTTTAACCATGGAAGGAGTTTATTCATCAAAGTAAGCTCTGTTTTGATTTATCATTTTATTCAATTCTTCAATGTACGCTTCACGTCGTTCAGAGTAAGACAGTAAACCTTGTGTTAGCTTAGTTGCATCAATTGGCTTTTGCTGGCGACGTAAATCAGCACGAATTGATCTTAAATCTTTATACGCCGCATGGGTATTAATATTTTTAAAATAAGAGTTTACAGCAGCACGTACCGATTGAAATGCAGCCACTTCGTGAGCAGCTTCGTTGGCACGGCGACGAGGAACCATGCCACAGCCTTTTTTATAACACCACTGACCGAAAAAGTTTAAGCCAATACGTGCAAAGCGTGACGTACCCCATGCTGACTCATTAGCTGCTTGCATAAGCGCAAGCTCTTTAGGAATGATATCAACACGACGAAGTGCCTGGGTAAGCGATAAAGTATCTATGGTGGTAGGCAACTTGTAGCTATTCAGTATTTTTTTAATATCTGATTGCTGTTTGTTACTTAGTGGCTCATTGTACTCCAGCATCATGCGCGCGATTTCTAGAGTCGCACGCTGCTGTAGAATCTTTTTATTTTCGGCCTCAACATGAGGGCGAATAAAATCAAAAAATGCATGTTTCTTTTCTTTCACATCAGTAAAAGCTGCAAAATCTGGCAGTTTCACATTATGTAATGGCTTTTCTTTTTTGATTACGCGCTGGGTCCCTTTTGGCGTTGTCTGCGATTGTTCAGACCCACTTTCTACTACTTCTTTATCTACAAATGGCGATAACAACGCCCATGCAAAAAAAGCAGCAAGTAAAGCTCGAAAAACGTAATTAAGCATGTATTCTCTCATATAAACTACTACTCATGTGCGGTAACGTCACGCACACACAAAGGCGAAGTATACCAAAACCCTCTATTTTTGGCGAATTTGCCCTAAGAGAATTACCTAAACCTTTACCAAAATAGCGTGATTTAGCGCCAATTTACTCGCAATTTTCAAGCGCTTGCGTATACTGAAAAGCAAGCAAACGAGAAAAAGGTAGGTTATTTTTATGTGCCAATCTTGGCAAGCTCGCATTATTGATCAGCAAAAATATCGTCCAAACGATAACCGCTCAGCTTGGCAAGTTGACCGCTCTCGAATCATCCACGCCGCAGCCTTTAGGCGGTTGCAGGCTAAAACCCAGATTATGGGTATTGGCTTAAATGATTTTTATAGAACCCGTCTGACCCATTCTTTAGAAGTTGCTCAAATTGGCAGTGGTTTATTACGTCATCTAAAAAAGCAGCACCCTGAATTTACGAATTTTCCGAGCGGTAGCCTACTCGAGACCCTATGTCTTGCTCATGATATTGGCCACCCTCCTTTTGGTCATGGTGGTGAAATAGCATTAAATTACATGATGCGCGAGCATGGTGGCTTTGAAGGTAACGCCCAAACATTAAGAATTGTGTCTAAGCTTGAGCCCTATTCAAATGGCTATGGTATGAATTTAACCAGACGCACCTTGTTAGGTTTTATTAAATACCCAGCCTTTATTGATGATTTATGGCACAGCATTCCACCTTTGAGTGAGCAGCGTAGCTTTATTAAAGCTGACCATTGGCGCCCTGCCAAAGGCTTATACAAAGACGATAAAGATGTTTTCGACTGGATCATTGAGCCACTGTCGAATAACGACAAAGCGCTGCTCAGTAGTCATTATAAGGTTGATGAGTTTAGAGCTAAAACCCATTACAAATCGATAGACTCAGCAATTATGGAATTAGCTGACGATATTGCTTATGCCGTACATGATTTAGAAGATGCCATAGCTACAGAGGTTTTAACGCTGGCTGATTGGCAAAATCATGCCCTTGTACAATTACAAGAGCTTGACTCTGCATGGCTAACCACCCATTTGAGCTCGATAACCGCCAGACTCTTTTCTCATCACGAGTATGAGCGTAAAGACGCTATTGGTGAGTTGGTTAACACCTTTATTATTAACGCTCAGTTAGTTGTACAAAACGCAGATTTCGAATCAGAAATACTGCAATACACAGTAAGCCTACCGGATGAATTTGCCGAAATTCTTAACGTGCTAAAACATTTTGTTTTTAAACGTTTAATTCGCGAGCCAAAGATGCAGCAAGTTGAATTTAAAGGGCAAAACCTGTTGATTGAGTTATTTAGTGCTTTTGCCAGCGACCCAATGCGCTTATTACCTGAAACAACCCAAGAAATGTGGCTAAATGCGCACCAGCAAGGTGATAATGCAATGCGCATAATATGTGACTACTTATCAGGGATGAGTGATGAATATGCTTATAAAACCTATCAGCGCTTGTTTTTGCCATCTGCTTAAGTAATTTTTGAACAGTAGTTGAAATTGTTCTAAAATTAAACAGGTTATAGTAATAACAACCTCACCCCTTGAATGCATTTTATTTAACATGGATTGAAATAATGCTCAAAAAATACCTGCTTATTAGTGCTGCTGTAGCAAGCTCATTTGCTTGCTATGCTGCAGAATCACTTCCTGATCCGCTTCTTGAAGAACGCGGCATAATCATAAAAGATGCCACTCATTTCGATTGGGTACGGCTGAATTCGGGCGAATGGCTCAAAGGCGAGCTAGTCTCCATGTATGATAAAGAGATTGAGTTCGACAGTGATGTACTCGACACATTAATTATTGATCGAGAAGATGTCTACATGATTATCTCAGATCGCCACCATACTGTGCGCTTTAACGATGGTAATGAGCTAAGCGGCACATTAAATATCTCTGGTGGTTTTGTGAAAGTTGGCGAACAAGAAGCTAAATACCGTTATCGCGATTTAGTCTCTATTGCTCCTTCAGTTGAAAGCGAACTCAGTGCATGGACAGTGAAAATATCACTAGGTGCCGATATATCAAAAGGTAATACTGACCAAACCGAATATTCGGCTCGTGCAGATATCAAGCGCCGTACGGCGTCTAGCCGTTTCCTCGCAGAGTTTTTAGGTTACCGCACCACCAGCGATGAGCAAGTCACTAAAAACAACATTCGCGCTAACGGTACCTTCGACTGGTTTCAGACCCAAAAAATGTATTACCGCCCTATCTTCTTTGAGTACTACCGTGATCCGTTTCAAAATATCGCTAACAAGTACACTGTGGGTGCCGGTGTTGGTTACTATGTAATGGATACCGATAAAACAGAATGGGATTTTTCAACAGGCCCTGCTTATCAAAAAACTGAGTTTGATACTGTCGCTACGGGTGAAGAAAAATCAAATTCATCTTGGTCATATTTTGTCGGCACTAATTACGAGCTAGAGGTCACCAAGAAAATTGATTTTACCTTTAATTACCGCTACCTAACTGCAAACAGTGATGCAGGTGGTGACTCTCAATATGCGATGGCTGCGTTTGAGTTTGAGATCACCGATGATATTGATTTTGATATGTCATTAGTATGGGACTATTTAGCTGACCCGATTGCCGATGAAAACGGTGTAGTACCAGAAAAAGAAGATTACAAAATGATTTTCGCGCTGGGTATCGATTTATAAACATCTCGATTATTAGATATAAAAACGCCGAGCTTAGCTCGGCGTTTTCATTTTAGTTAAGTAATATCTTATAGCGATTTAACACCCATGTTGTATAGGGTAAAGCCATAAATATCAGCGTATTGATCAATGATCTTACTTGTTGGTGTTCCTGCACCATGGCCTGCATTTGTTTCAATGCGAATAAGATACGGATTTTGATTCGCACCTTTTTCTTGTAGCTCTGCTGCAAACTTAAATGAATGCGCAGGCACAACACGGTCATCATGATCCCCTGTTGTTACTAAGGTTGCTGGGTAGCTAACACCCTCTTTTACATTATGAACTGGTGAGTAACCTTTTAAGTACTCGAACATTTCTTTACTTTGTTCACTCGTACCGTAGTCATACGCCCAACCAGCACCCGCTGTAAAGGTGTGGTAACGCAGCATATCTAAAACACCTACAGCAGGAAGCGCAACTTTAAATAGCTCAGGGCGCTGTGTCATAACCGCACCAACTAATAAGCCACCATTTGAGCCACCACGTACCGCTAGGTAATCAGGTGAGCTGTATTGTTTTTTGTTTAAGTACTCAGCCGCAGCAATAAAGTCATCAAATACATTTTGTTTCTTAAGCTGTGTACCATTTACATGCCATTCTTTACCGTATTCGCCACCACCACGAATATTAGCAACAGCATATACACCACCGTGCTCAAGCCATGCCGCAATTGTAGGGCTGTAGCTTGGTGTTAGGCTCACGTTAAAGCCACCATAACCATATAAAATAGTCGGATTTTTACCGTTAAGTTCGGTGCCCTTTTTGTACGAAATTATCATCGGAACTTTGGTGCCATCTTTTGATGTATAGAACACTTGTTCAGAGATATATTCTTCGCTATTAAATTTAGCGCCCGACTTGCGGTATACATCAGACTTACCTGATTCAACATCAAACGAATAGGTATTGCCTGGTGTAGTGTAATTAGTAAATGAGTAATACAGCGTTTGTGCATCGTGCTTACCGCTAAAGCCATATGCAGTACCCACACCTGGCAGGCTGATGTCACGCACCAATTTTCCTGATTTATCGTATTGTTTTACTTGCGAAATCGCATCAACCATATACTTAGCAAAGAAGTAGTCACCTCCTTTTGAAAGGCTAAGCACATTGTCAGTTTCTGGGATTAAATCTTGCCAATTTTCTGGGCTTGGATCAGCTGCATCAACAGTCACTACACGTTTATTTGGCGCGTTTAAGTTAGTCACTAAATACAGTTTCGAGCCGTCATTATCAATAATTGAGGTATCTGAGTCAGTGTTATCTAAAATCGTCACTAGCTCGCTGTCAGGCTTAGTTAAATCTTTGATAAAAAGTTTATTACCTGAAGTTGAAGTACTTGCAGCAATTATTAAATAACGATTATCACGGGTTACATCAGCACCAATATAACGATGTTTCTGAGCCTCTGTGCCACCATAAACTAATTGGTCATCTGCTTGTGCCGTGCCTAACTTATGGTAGTAAACTTTATGTTGATCTGTTTTTGCAGACAGCTCACTACCCTTTGGCTTATCGTAGCTCGAATAATAGAATCCTTCGTTGCCAAGCCAAGAGATACCGCTGAATTTTACATCGACTAATGCTTCTTCAATTGGTTGTTTAGTCGCTGTATCAATAATGATAATTTTACGCCAGTCACTGCCGCCTTCAGAGATTTGATAAGCCGCTAGCGTGCCGTCCTCTGTGAATGTTAAGCCCGACATTGAGGTTGTGCCGTCGCTACTGAAAGTATTTGGATCTAAGAAAACCTCAGCTTCTGAGTCGCCTTTTTTACGATAAACTACATACTGATTTTGCAGACCATCGTTTTTATAAAAGTAGGTGTACTCACCCTCTTTAAATGGCGCTGTGACTTTTTCATAGTTCATCAACTTTTCAAGCGTAGTTTTTAGCTCATCGCGATACGGAATATTTTTTAGATAAGAAAAGGTAACGTCATTTTCGGCTTTAACCCACTGGGCTGTTTCGTCGCTCATATCGTCTTCTAACCAACGGTATGGATCGGCTACTTTCTCACCGAAATATTCATCAACAACATTGCCTTTTTTAGTTTCTGGATAATTCACAGCAGCTTTAACCTCTGCAGTTTTCATTGTTTGTTCTGTTTTTGTTGGGGTAGATTCACCGCAGCCCGCCAATGCAACAACAATTGCACATGCTAGTGTTTTCTTGATCATAATAAATTTACTTTTAGTTATTGTTAATAAAATGAAAGTAAAATTAAAGCATTAGAATGTCTAGTAATTTGCGGTTAAACACAGGAACTGCTGTAAACCAATGTAAAAACAAAAAAGCCACGTAGTAACGTGGCTCTTCAAAGCATGTATTTGCTCAGCGATTATACTTTTGTTAACCAGCCATGAGTATCTGCTGATTTACCCCATTGAATATCATTCAATGCTTGGCGTAATTTAGCAACTTTCTCACCTGGTTCACCCGACCCCACTTTAAACTCTTGGTCGTTATGAATAAGTGTGCCAACCGAGGTAAGTACCGCAGCGGTACCTGATAACGCAGCTTCAGTACCTGGTTTAGCGGCTCTTTCTAGTAACTCAGACACAGTAAAGTTACGCTCAGATACTGTCATACCTAAATCTTTAGCAATCGTTAAAATACTATTACGCGTCACACCGTGTAAGAATGTGCTATCAAGTGCTTTTGTGATGATTTCATCACCATCAATTAGAATGAAGTTTGCAGCACCAGTTTCTTGTACATCACCACCAGGGCAGAATAAAATTTGGTCTGCTTGATGCTCTGAGCGAGCTTCTAAGATTGGACCTAATGCACTTGCATAGTTACCACCACTTTTAACCATACCCATGTGTGGTGCACAGCGCATGCCGTCTTCTTCAAGTAATACACGTAATGCTGTAGCACCGCCTGAGAAATAATCACCTACTGGCGAAAGCAATACATAAAGCAAGGAACTCATTGACGGTGCAGCCGCTTTACCGATTGCCGCTTCTGTACCAATGTGAGTTGGGCGAATATACATTGAACCCGGCGGTGTTGGTGTTTCGTCTGCGTACTCTTTTACAATGTCTTTGATCATTTGCTCAAGCATGCTTTCGTCAAAGTCAGGTAAGTTGAGTAACTTAGAGCTTTGTTTCATACGAGCAATGTTAGCATCCATACGAAAGATATAGACCGAGCCATCTTCGTGACGAAATGCTTTTAATCCTTCAAAACAGGTGCTTGAGTAATGTAATACGTGAGCACCCGCATGTAATTCGATTTTATCAGATGGGACCAGCGCGCTTTCACTCCATGAGTTATCAGCAAAACGTGCTTGGATCATTTGTGGCATAAATACAGTACCAAATGCGGCCATTGTTGTTCTCTCTTGTTTGGACTACTTTTACCCCATTGTATGCTAATCCATCCCCGTTTAACCATAGCAAACTAGTGCCTTTTATCGATTAAAGTGATAATAATCCGACCATTTGGTACAAAAAATGCGCAACCCAAGTTGCGCATTGTTTACTGAGAATCATTCGCTAACAAATGACTATAAATTATCTGTAGTTCATTTTTGCTGTGAGGCGATTAAAAAAGCCCGGGAAAAAACGCTTGATAGTCGGTGCTAAACCACTTATTCCTTCACCAATAACAACTTCATCTTTCTCGGCTTCAATGGCTTTAATCATTTTTGCAGCCGCTTTTGCCACATCCATACCGTTTTCAATTGATTCCTCTGGCTTATTTTGCGGTTTACCTTGGCCATCTAACGAATTATGCGCAATGGCTGTTTTAATTGAACCCGGGCAAATAGTCAGGCAATTCACATTTTTGTCGGCTAGTTCTGCTCTTAAGCAATCCATAAAGCCGACAACAGCATACTTAGAACCCGAATACCCAGTTCTGAACTTTGAACCGACTTTACCCGCTACACTGCTAATTGATATCACCATGCCCATACCTTGCTTCACCATCTGTGGTACGACCGCCTTAGTTAAAGCAATTAAACCAAAGTAATTTACTTCCATCAGTTGGCGATAAACCGTAAATTCGTTTTCTAAAAATAGACTACGCTGCGACACCCCACCGTTATTAATAAGCACATCAATGCGGCCAATTCGCTCAATCACTGCTGGCATATCTTCAAGTAAGGCTTCGGGCTTTGCCAAATCAAGAGCGACCACATGATGATTACCACCGAGCCTTGTATTAAGAGCGTTGAGTTTTTCCTCATTACGGGCAGACAGTACTAGCGTTGCCCCTTTTGCCGCCAATTGCTCACAAAGTGCCTCACCAATTCCAGAAGATGCCCCAGTAACCCAAACTGTTTTACCATTTAATTGCATGTGTGTTCCTTATTATTGTTGTTATGCTTTGTTAGGCCCTGCATGTTGTTCTATATGATCAGCAATATCTTTATAAAAACCAAGCATAATCAAGAACTCTGCTAATACAAATAACGGGCCTATGACCAAACCAATTAAATCATCAACAAAGGCTGGCTTTTTACCTTCAAAATAGTGACCAATAAACTGAAACACCCAACCAACAACGAAACTGCCAATGCTCACAGCTAGCCATAACTCTGTTGAAAGCGACACCACAGGCTCAGCAGCAATGCTTAACAAACTTAAGCATACAGCCATAATTAACCCCATAGATAAGCTAAGCATTAAGTAATAAAGACAGGTGAGTGCAATTACCACGGTTGCTAAAGAGATAACGGCAGGCTCTGAGATAAGCGTGACGCGTTGTAATAAACAAATAATTGCAAACACAATTAATGGAATGCCAATAAAGTGAGTGTAAATATTGCGTTTAGAACGGTGATAAAGGGCGTAATTTGTCAGTTGTTGTTTTAATGTTTTCATTGTTTTTCCTGCCAAAACTGTGTTCAAAATTCAGATTAGCAGAAAATTTACCATCAAGAATGTCAACTAGCCGACATTTAAAGTAGCTAGCTTAAACTCACACATTAAACCAGCGCATCAATAACTTTGCCTTTTTCAGCTTCTGGTCGCATATCCATGCGTTCGCGACCTTTTTGATACTCTTCATCGAGCATCGCTTGCAGCTCATTCATTTTTTCTTGCAGTGCTTTAGTATCGGCACCTTGTTGTTGCATTTGTTCAGCAAGCTTCTCTATTTGCGCTTTTATTTCATCAATTTTCTCTTTATCAACCCCGAGCCGCTGATAAACCAAAGCTTCTTGAGCTTGAGCTAAAAAAGAGTTGGACTCAGACTGCTTTTGTAAAAGTTGTTGTGCTGAAGATGCAGGCGTATGCATGGCTTTCACACCCTCAGTGCGAGCCGTTTGCGACAGCTTAGCAACAGCCGAAGCGTGATAAGGGTTATATTGATTATGAAATGTAATTGCCACAAGTGTCTTCCATTTAAGCTTGATTACAACCTTGTAGCAATTTTAGTTCCAAGCTAGCTTTGAGATTGCAATTTATCTATATCAATAATTTCAATCGTTTGATATTTAAGATTAATAATTGAATCAGCTTGCAGGGATTGTAATATTTGGTTAATGGTTTGCCTTGTTAAATAGGTCATATCGGCAAGTTGTTGCTGGGTAAGCGGCAAACAGCTTTGGAGTGACGATTGATAAAGCATGCACAACCGCTTACTTACCTTTTGCTTTGCTGTAAGGAGTGCGTGATCTTCTAATGAGTCAAACAGGTTTCGCACTTTATTGGTAAGCAGAAGCCCAAAATCATGCCAATATGCAGGGCTTTCTTGTAATAACTGGCTTAATGCCCGCTCAGGTACGTGTAAAAGTCGTACCGCAGTTTGAGCATACACATCGTGGGTGCGCTTACCACCATCAAACAGAGCAACTTCACCAAACCACATAGCACTGGTTACAAAACTGAGCACGGCTTCTTTGCCTTGGCTATTAACCCCAGAAACTCTAAGCACGCCATTAATAACACAATACAGACCGGTATTTTCATCACCACGCAAAAACAATGCATCACCAGCATTTAAGGTGATTAATTTAGCATTTTTTACTAGCTTGTCCCTAAATAATTGTGTGCGATTTTTAAACCATTTGTCTTGGTTAATTACCGAAAGGTCTTGTTCATTCAAGTGTTTATCCTTTACATTGGTGTAGTGTGCATATATCCAAGCCACCTCAAAATGCAGAATTCAGCGTTTCACAGGTTGTTTGGATATCTAAATAATAAAAGGATACGGGATGTTAAACAAACTACTTTCGACCAGCCTACTTCTCAGTGCTATTTCTACCCCTGCATTTGCGAGTGATATTAATACTGAACTTAAATCTGCCAATAAAAGCGTCAGCGAAAAAGTCATTAAATGGCGCCGTCATTTACACCAATACCCAGAGCTTAGTAACCGTGAGTTTGAAACAGCCAAATACGTGGCTAAGCATTTACGTTCGTTAGGCCTTGAGGTTCAAACAGGTGTGGCTCATACCGGTGTGGTTGCCAAACTTAAAGGGGGCAAAAAAGGTCCGCTTATTGCGCTACGTGCAGATATGGATGCACTACCTGTAAAAGAGCAAGTAGACTTACCTTTCGCGTCAACTCAAACAACAGAGTACAAAGGCAATACCGTTGGCGTAATGCATGCCTGTGGTCATGATAACCATGTGGCTATTTTAATGGCAGCAGCTGAGTCTTTAGTAAAAATTAAAGACCAACTAGCTGGTGATATTCTGTTTGTCTTTCAACCTGCTGAAGAAGGTGCTCCTGATGGCGAAGAAGGTGGTGCTGAGCTGATGCTTAAAGAAGGCTTATTTAAAGAAAAGCCAGAAGCCGTATTTGGTTTACACGTAACCAGCTCTCTTAATACCGGACAAATTGGTTTTCGTGAAGGGCCGCTAATGGCCAGCGCCGACAAATTTACAATTACAGTAAAAGGTCGCCAAACTCACGGCTCACGCCCTTGGAATGGGGTTGACCCAATTGTGGCGTCATCACAAATTATCATGGCAACACAAACCATTGCCTCACGCCAAGTTGATGTAACCAAAGCGCCTTCTGTGGTTTCATTTGGTGCCATTAATGGCGGTGTGCGTAACAACATCATCCCTGATCAAGTTGAAATGGTGGGCACAATCCGTACCTTTGACCAAGAAATGCGTGCTGACATTAAAAAACGTTTAGCTAAAACCGCTGAGATGGTAGCTGAATCAGGTGGCGCAGAAGCGCATGTTCACATTGATCATGGTTACCCAGTAACAGTGAACGATGTTGAATTAACTAAGAAAATGACACCAACTCTAGCTGGTGTGGTTGGCAAAGAAAATCTGATCACAACGCCACTTATCACAGGTGCCGAAGACTTTAGTTACTACGCCTTAGAAACACCAGGCATGTTCTTTTTCTTAGGTGTCACACCAAAAGGTCAAGATGCGGTTACAGCACCTAGTAACCATTCACCACACTTTTTTGCAGACGAAAAAGCTTTACAGCTTGGCGTAAATGCAATGACGCAATTAGTGGTTGATTACCTAAAATAATAAAAATTTTCTTACCGGCGGGTGACATCACTACCCGCCCTATTTTCTTAGCTGTTCAGCATCAATAAAGTTCATTTTGCTAGGGTTAGATTACTATAAACAGGTAAGGAAACCCCATGACATCAGAATACTTTCATTTTTTAAGCATTATCGGTGTAGCGTTTTTTGCTATTTCGGGCACCTTGCTGGGCCATGAAAAAAGTGTCGGTGGTTTTGGTGTGGTGGTCGTTGCCACAGTCACAGCTCTGGGTGGTGGCACACTTCGAGACATATTGCTCAACAAACCAGTATTTTGGATAGCTCAGCCTGATTATTTGTACGCAACTTATATAGCCATATTCGCCTCTATTTTATCTATTCGTCACTTACCCGATTTAAGTAACACCACCATGCTATTAATGGATGCCGTAGGGATGGCTATTTTCAACATTATTGGTATCGAAAAGGCATTGATTGGCGGCGCAGATATGGTTGTAGCCATCACCATGGGTATGACCACGGGTATTTTTGGCGGCCTGATGCGTGACGTGATCTGCCGAGAAGTGCCTTTAGTAATGGGCGAAGAACTTTATTCAACCGCTTGCTTATCTGGCGGGTTAACTTACGCGGCTTTATTCACCCTCGAGGTGAGTTATATTTGGTGCATTATTGGCGCATTTGCTGTGACGGTATGTTTAAGATTAGGCGCCATACACTTTGGCTGGCAACCTAACCTGTTTCGTAAAAGCAGCTTTAAACGCTCTTAGCAAGTCATATAAATACAGCCATCGAGTGGCATGTCAGCGGGGTACTGGGTTTGTATAAAACCCAGTTTTTCATAGGCTGTTTTAGCATGGGTATTGTGGCTATACACAAACAACGACAAACTATCGCAGTTAAATTGCTGTTTCCCCTGCTCTCCTAGTAAATTTATCAACACTTTTGCAAGACCTTTACCACGTTCACTTGGCGCGATAACTAGCCGCCCTAAATGGCAACGACCTTCACGTAAATAGTATTGACCAAACCCTAACATCTGGCCCTCGTCATTAATCAACGTGTAGGAATTCAGCGCATCTAGGTTTAAATCATTCTTAAAGCTTTGCGTATCAAATGGGTAATTAAAAAATGGCCCAGACCAAATACGCAGTTCAGCCTCTGAGTTAAACCAACCCATTAACTCGTTGAGTTGGTCACTCGTTACTTTAACTAGCCTCATGTTTTAACCTATCGTATAAACCTGATGCACGAGTAACAGATTTATTCATCGCCATAAGCAATACATTTTTATCGGCCACCAGCTCAAATGTGCTTTTCGCGCGGGTGATCCCCGTGTAAACCAACTGTCTGTTAATGCCCTGATTAGCCTGTTTTATTGGTGGTAAAATCATTGCTGTATAAGCAAATTCAGAACCTTGCGACTTATGAATTGTCATGGCATACACTTTGTCGTGAGCAGGTAAACGCGCGGGTGAAAAGGCACGAATATTTTCTTGCTCATCAACAAACATGGCTTTTAACTGACCTTGCTCATCGTGCATTAAAATACCTATGTCGCCATTAAACAGTTTTAGCTGGTAGTCGTTTTGGCTGATCATAATTGGCATACCCACGTAATGCCTTTGATATGGCGAGATTAAACCTTGTTGAGCCAGTGCTTTTTCAATACGCTGATTAAGGCTATTTACACCGTAATCACCCTCTCTGACGGCAGCCAGTAACTGATAATGCGCAAATGCTTTATGCACACTGGCAACACTTGCCCCTTGCTGGATAAGCTGCAAATAATCGTGATATTGCAACGCCGCTTGTTGCACAAATTGCTCAATCGGTTTATTAATTACGCTGTAATTAAGTTTAAGGTCTTTAAAGCCACCTTGATTAATCGTTTGCTCAACGTAACCCAGTAAGCCACTGTTATTGGTATTTACAGCTTGAGCTAATTGACCAATGCCGCTGCTGCCATCAAAACGATAACTTTGCTGTAAAAACGCAATACAATCGTTAAGTACAAAATGACTGCTCGCCGCGGGTATTTCGCTCTGATTATTAAAACAAACGCGATTAAGCTGCGCTGCTCTTTCACTGCTGTAATCAGGCATTTTGCCAAGCTCTAACCCTTGGCATAGGTCGCTAAGAATACTGCCCGTATCAACCGAGGCTAATTGGTCTTTATCACCCAGTAAAATAAGTCTTGCATGGCTCGGTAATGCCTCAATTAGTTTTGCCATAAGCGATAAATCTACCATCGATGCTTCATCAATGATCAGTACATCTAAATGCAGCGGATTACGCTTGTTATGGCGAAACTTATTGGTATGCGGAATAACCCCCAGTAAACGGTGAATCGTTTGCGCGCTGTCAGGAATAAGTGGCGCGATATTATCAGGGATCATACTGAGCTTTTGCTTTGCCCCTAAAATCGACTCGGTTAAACGCGCTGCCGCTTTACCTGTCGGTGCAACCAGCTTTATTGTTAGCGGTGCACTGGCATACAAAGATTGTAATATTGCTAGTAGCTTAGTTACTGTGGTGGTTTTACCGGTACCTGGGCCGCCAGTGATCACACTAAAGCCTTTTGTTGCGGCAATCGCACAGGCTACTTTTTGCCAGTTTAATGTTTTAATAGGATCGCTTGGGTTTGTTGTATGTTCACTATTAGGAAAATACACCTCAAGTAATGCCGTTAATTCGGCTTCATCAAGGGTGAGTTCTTTCGTTGCTAAATGATGTAAACGCGAAGCCAGTGTGGTTTCGTACTCTGCCAATCGGGCAAAATAAAGTTTATTCGCAAACAATAGCAGTGGTTTGTCGTCCCCGACACACTCAGCATTCATTAGTTTATCAACGGCTTCAGCAAGGCCAAATTCCATATCAAACGGGGTTAAAACATCAGGAGCTGCAATGCTGGCATCAGCTAGGCTTTGCTGTTTAATTTCAAACGGGTTTTGCCAGTTTATATTCACCAGCTCTAAACAACTGTGCTGACTTTGCTGCGCAGCCGCAAGTAATAAAATCAGGTAAAGAACCTCACTGTGCGCTGCTTCGTTACTCTCTATCAGTGTTTGTGAACCGGCTACTGTTTCTGTGCCAGTCAATAGCTCTGCAAGTTTCACATCAACTAAGCGAATACGTTTTGCCTCCAGCAAATAACTCAGTAAAGGCTGTGTTTTAAGTTCTGTAGCAGGCAACACTGAATCGCTTTGGGCATGTTGTTCTGGTTGCTTATTCATTGGCTCGTTTGGCTCATGGTCATCAAAGCCGAATGTCATTTGACTCATAGCATGGCTCCTTGTGCGAATAAGCTATCAAGCTCAGTTATTTGCTGTTTTGTTAGCTGATTGAAATACACCCCTTGCCCTTCGCTCATACCACGTAAGAAGGTGTAGTAAACACCGCCTAAATGCATATCGCTATCGTAATCTTGAATACGTTGTTTTAATAAACGGTGCAATGCCACGGTATATATCAAATACTGCAAATGATACTGGTGACTGGTCATGGCTTGCTCTAGTTGCTCATGTTGGTAGTCAGTCGCACTATTGCCTAAAAAGTTCGATTTATAATCAAGAATATAATACTTACCCTGCCAGCAAAATATTAAATCGATAAAGCCTTTTAGTAGGCCTTGCACCTCACTAAAATCAAGCTGACCAGGTAAGTTAAAATGTTTTACTAACACTTGGTTAAGCTTATCACTTGAGAGTGATAACAGCGGTAAGTTAAATTCCATTTCGACCAAACAGGTATCAGGTTCAAGTACAGATAAACTAAGCCCTTTATCATTTAATGGGCAATTCAGTGCAGCAAGGATCCACTGCTCGGTCATTTCCTGCCAGCTATCGTCAATATGGTATTTTTCGAATAACGTTTTGATCACTTTATCAAGTGCGTGGTCGTCTTGCTCAGTGGCTGGACGCTTTAACGCATAAGGGTCAGTAAAGTCTAATTGCTCAAAGATTTCATGCAAACAACTACCCGGCTTTGCGCCTTTAGGGAAGCTGTAAGGTGTTAAAGCATTGGCATTTTGGGCTAAAAACTCATCTTTTTCGTGATCTTCATCACTGCGACCAAGCTCAATATGATCAGTATGCTTTTTCAGCGTTAAGCTACTAAAGCTGGTTGAGCGCCAATCACGCTGAATGTCTGCTTTTACAGTATTAACTTGATAGGCTTGTTCACTGTCTGCACCAGCAAATGTTAACTTTTCAAGCTCATCCGCTTCGCTAAACGCCTCATAGTGCATGTGCGCAGAGCCATCACAAAATTGTTGTAACAACGCGCGCCATTCATCGCCCGATTTGATCTCTAACCCTGCAAATAATACGTGGCCGATACTGGTACTTTGAATACCTGGGCGAGCACTGCGACCTTGGGCAATGTTATACATACCCACTGAACAAAAATGCACGGCACGAGTCAATGCCACATAAAGTAAGCGTAAATCTTCAGCCAAGCGCTCTTGCTCGGCTTTTTGCATTGCGTCGTCACCTTTAGCAAAGTCATAAATAAGCTTACCGTCTTTATGATAAAGGGCTTCTTTGCTTTCGCGATAGCCACAGGCAAACGGCATGAATACTATCGGGTACTCTAAGCCTTTTGAGGCGTGCATGGTGACAATTTTCACCAAGTTAGCATCGCTTTCTAGGCGTACTTGCACCGCTTCACCATCTTGTTGACTGACTTTTTGCGCAAACCAACGCAGTAATCTGTGGGTGCCCTCAAGCTCAATTTGCTTTTGCTGCAAGATTTCCCCTAAATGACGGAAATCGGTGAGCCAGCGTTCAACGTTGTAGCCTAAGCCTTGCCAACGCGCTGCGAGCTGATTATGGCTTAATAAACGCTCGAGCATCGCCATAGCGCCTTGTTTATGCCAAATGTGAGCAAGCTGAGCAAAAAAGTTTAAATGCTCTTGCCATGCACTTTCATTTTCGTGAAGCTCATAAATGCGGTTGTAGCTTAAGCAAAACAATGGCCCGGCTAGCACACCACGCAGTAACGACTCATCATACTGTCCATGCAATGCAGTTAAAAAGTTCAGTAAGTGATGACTAAGCTCTTGGTTAAACACACTATCACGGGACAAATACACGCTGGCAATGGCAGCTTCTGCCAGTGCTGTTTTCATCAGCTGGGCTTCGTTGCGGTCACGCACTAACACACAGATATCAGCGGCCGTGAGAGGCTTTCCTGCAATGGTTGCATGGCCTGCATTAGCTTGCTTGAGTAGCTCAGTAATTTTTTTCGTATACTGCAAAGCCAATGCCTGTTGAGCCACCCCTTTGCTGGTTGGCTTGTTGTTGGCTTCGGCGTATTCATCAACAAAAACCGAAAATTCAAACGCAATTGGCATTTCACCGTTTATTAAAAACGCTTTGTCTTGCTGTTTTCCTTTGGCATTAACCTTTTGAAATGGGATCGCATCGTTGTAAATAAAGCTATTAGCATTTTTAGCAAATAAACGGTTTACACTATCAACAACCCCTTCACTTGAGCGGTAGTTGGTATCTAGGGTGTATTGCTTATCCTCTGAAACAGCTTGTTTTGCGCCAATATAAGTAAAAATATCTGCACCACGGAAGCCATAAATAGCCTGTTTTGGATCACCTATCATGGCAAGCGTGGTGTTTTTAATGCCATAAATGCGGCTAAAAATACCATATTGAACTGGGTCAGTATCTTGGAATTCGTCAATCATGGCAACTGGAAACAAGGCGGCAATTTTTTCACTTAACGCTTGGCCTTGCTCACTTAAAAGCGCTTGATGCAAGTTACTTAATAAGTCATCAGGGGTGATCACGCCTTGTTCTTGCTTGCGTTTAACTAATGCATTTGCGACCCATTTAGCTGCGTATTGCACTATCGCAATATTCAAGCCGTTATTGATAAGGCTACTCAGTTCAGCCATTTCATCAAAACGAGCCAGCATTTCATGACTAAGCAAGCTGCCGTTTTTCTTATAATTTGCAGGATCGCTTAAATTTTCTGTGCCCCATACTTCAAACGAGTATTTACTGGTACCAAATACAAAAAATAGCTCATCATTGTTTATATACTCTTCAAGCGCTGCAAGGCTGTTTTTTCGACCTGGGGTTTTTGAACCACTTAAATCAGACGCTTTTACGGCATTAATAAATTCACTCTCACGGCACGCCTTTTTAAATGTTGGTACTTTTGCCACAAAGTTGTCGCGCGCTTGCCATATTTCATCAAGGTCGTACTCAGGGGTAATTTTTGCCCCTTGTTTATTGAGTAAGCTCACCACCTGTGAGTACAGTGACGCTGGCACAGGGAAAATATCGGTAATTGCTTGGGTGCGCTCTTTTGATTGTGGGTAAACAAAGGCACGCCAAAAGTCATTAAGGGTTTCTTGAATAAGCTCTCGCTCATCTAAAATAAACTCTAAGTTAAACGCCACGCCGGATTCAAAGGCATGTTGTTTCAGCATTCGCTGACAAAAACCATGAATGGTGAATATAGCGGCTTCATCCATCGACTTTGCCGCAGCGTCTAATAAATCAAATGCGGCGTGTTTGTCAGTTACCTCGTCAATTACTTGCTCAATCAGCTCATCATCGGGCTTTTTACCAAGCAGTGCATCTCTGGCATTGATTATACGCGCCCTTACACGGTCTTTAATTTCTTGAGTTGCGGCCTCTGTGAAGGTCACCACCAGTATTTGCTCAACACTCAGCGGCGTATTTAATTGTTCATCTTCACCGGTCGCTTTTTGTAAGCCCAACAAATACCGTAAATACAAACCTGTGATGGTGTAGGTTTTACCTGTACCGGCACTGGCTTCAATAAGGCTTTGCCCACACAGCGCCATACTCATTGGATTAAGCGTTTGCATGATCTGCCTCCTGTGCTAATTCAACAATTGGCGATAACAGCAGCTCGCTCCATTTTATAAACTCTTCTTCACAGTCTTTAAGGCTCTTTATGGTTAAACGAATATACGGGTTTTCACCTTCACCTATGCCTATGTATTGCGGTGCGAACTTATTGTTTGCTTTAACCATATCTTTGTCTGTTTTTATGTACTCGTAACCACTGACCGGGAAAAACGCCACAGGGCGAGTTAAAAGCGTTTCATAAAGCGAAAACCAATCGTTTAAATAGCTGCGGGCATCGTCTTCTGACAAGGGTGAAAAACTAATTTGCTTGTCTAAACCAAGAATAAGGGTTTCAACCGGCTGCCCCATTATTTGCGCCGCTAAATGATGCACAAAGCCGCGAATAACATCTTTTGCTTTAATACTGGCGGTGCGATAAAACACCTGTTTTTGACCATAAATATGATTTAACCAACCTTCTAAAGTGGTGTTGGCTATTTTAATATTTACTTCAACGGGTAATGCTTCATCACCTTGAATATGCGCTTTCACTTGCCCAGCAAGCGCATCAACTCGGTGCTGCATACTTTCAAACACAAGATCGCCAACATGGGCTTGAGGTAATTCACCGCGCTGCATTATTTGCGCTTTGTTAAGCGGTTGCTCTTGAATGCTAGCTTCGAGAATTTCGTCAAGGTAAAAGTAACGACGTAATGCGTCTAAACTAAATGGCTCTTCATCTTTAGCGATATCGTTAAATTGCGGTAAGCGTAAACCCAAACTTTGCTGATAAAAGCTCTCGTGCGGCTGGCAAATACTGCGAATAAACTGAGTTAACTCAACACTGCTTTCTGGCTGAACACTAAGCGCTTGCTGTGGCTCAGGGTTAACAGCTTGAGTTGGCATCCACACAGGGTTATAGCTGTGTAATTGTGTGGCTAACGGTTTGTTTGCTTTTTGCTTGTCATCAATTTTCTCTGTTAGATAATAAGCCGAGTTAAATGGCTGTAAGTGCTGATAATTAATTAGCGCCTCTGGTAGCTTTAAGTGAGTGTCTTGATCAGCAAATTTAAAACTACGGGCTATGTATTCCAAAAGCTCGCTCACTAAGGTTGAGGGCATTCTTGGTTGGTTATCAAAGCAAGAACGGCCAATATAACTGATGTATAAATTCTCACGAGCACTTAAAATCGCTTCTAAAAACAGGTAACGATCGTCGAGTTTACGAGAACGGTCGCCTTTTTGGCGTTTTGAGTATGGAACTAAGTCAAAACCGATTGGCTGAACGGTACGCGGGTAATCTGCATCATTTAAACCTAGCATGCACACCACTTTAAATGGCACAGCGCGCATTGGCATCAACGTACAAAAGTTAACTTGCCCCACTAAAAAGCGCTGCCCTACACCTTTTTCTTGAATACCTTGTTTAACCAAGTAACTCACAATGCGCTGCGAAACAGCTTGTTGGTAATCGCCATTGTCATAATGCTTAATCAGTGTATCGAGCACTTTTTGCAGTACTAATAAATCCCAGCTTTGTTCACCTTCATCGCTGTACACATCGTTTAATAATTCTTTTAGAATTTCTGCCTTTTCGTTAAGCGGTGCATCAGCTTGAAGCTTGGCTTTATAACGGGCCAGTACATCAATAAATTCAATGAGTTTATTAAGTGTATTCAGTGCCATGCCTTCAACTTCATCGGCACTGTAAATCCCCGAAAACGGCAGTTGTTCATCACGTTGTGCAACACCTAATAACAAGCGGTTTAAGCCATGTTGCCAAGTGTTTAAATCTATTGCTGGTAAGCCAAAACTGTCTTTGTGTGCGGCATCTAAGCCCCATTTAACGCCAACGCGTTCAAGCCAAAAGCCAATTTGCTCATATTCATGAGGTTCAAGGTTAAACTTTTCGGCAATTTGTGTAACTTGCAGTAAATCAAGAATGTCAGACACACCAAAGCGTGAGTATGGTAAATCAGCTAAACTGGCAAACGAGCTAAGTACGGGTTTTTCTTGTTCTATGGCTAAATCGGCTAACGCATAAGGAATAAAACGTCGCCCTTCGGCACCACCAAACACCGCCTCAATATACGGGCTGTATGTGCCAACATCCGGCATCATTACAATAATATCTTTTGGTGTTAGCGCTTTATTTTCATTGAATAGATTGAGCAAGTAATCATGTAGTCGTTCGACTTCACGTAGTGGCGTGTGACAATCGCTCAGCACAATACTGGTATCGTCTGCCTGAATCGGCAATTTGCCTTCGTCATTAATAAACCATTCTTTATCAGGCGTTAATGACTCCCCCTTGAAGGCTAATTGGTAAATTTCAGACTGAATTTGCGATAACAAGCTTTGATCAAACTCGTTATCGAATCCGTCAAGCCACTGCGCGTCTAATTGTAGTAACTGCTCAAAATAGTCTCGTCCTAATTTACCCCACGACGAGAGTAACGGGTTACCAATAAAAAAATACTCGTGATCAGGGTTTTTAGCGCTGTCTTCAAGCGCTTGTAACTGCGGGCGTTTGGCATATTTAGCAGCAATCTTGGCTGCTGTTTTCTCATCGAGTGTGTCGCCCCAGTAATGTTCACTGGGGTTAAAGAAAAACAAAAATACCTGCGTTTTTTTCGCAATGGCCTGAAACACTTCAAGCTGGCTGCTCGCAATTGCAGAAATACCAAATAAACTAATGCGCTCAGGTAATAGGCTTGCGTCCATTTTTTCAAGGGCTGCAAGGAGTTTGTCTTGCATATTGGCGCGGTGATATTGGCTTTGCCCAAGTTCTTTACTATGCGCCACCAGCTTACGCCAGAGATCTGGCTGCCATGGCGCAATGCCCACATCAACATCATCAAGTTCATCGATGCCCTGCTCCCAAGTGGCAATCCAATTGGGGCGATACATTAAATATTGGTCATAAACGTCGGCAATTTTCTCGCACAAGGCAAAGGTTTTTTGCCCTTCACTGTCACCATCTAAATAGGTTTTAAGTGGTAAGTACAGCGGCTCATCAATGCAGTTTGGTAAAATCGCAAACAGCTTCCAAGCAAGGTTAGCTTTGTTATACGGTGATTCACTGGGTACATCAGGCAGCAATTGTTGGTAAAGCTGCCATATAAAACTTGAAGGCAGCGGAAAATCAACCTGAGCGGCAATCCCTAAGTGTTCACTTAAACCTATTTTTAGCCACTGCGACATACCCGGTGACTGCACAAGCACAATTTCTTTTTTAAAGGGACTCGTTAATGGATTAACTTTAATAACTTTATGAAAAAGCTCTTGCAGTGCTTCCATGCGATTTGATTGAATTATATTCAGCACTCTACACTGTCCTTGCTTGAAACTAACTAATTGACACAGTGTAAGATATTTTAATTAGATGGGATAGAGAGAAATACCCGCAAACAAGGCTTATTCCATGTTTACGGGTATGAGCTGCGGGCATGTGTTAAATATATGCGCAGCTGGCAATATTTACTGGTATGGGCTTATCGTCGATAACGCGAACTCGGTGTGCATGATCTCATCACCCTTAATACCTTTAAGCGCAATACGAATGGTAGGATCTGCTTTTTGCCAATCGATTGTTAAGTCGCCGTAGTTAACTTCATGAGTGTAATCACCCACACGGTGTTTATTAGGGCTAACATCTTTCCACTTTTCTGTAAGCCCAGAGCTGGTCATTTCATATAACGGGTAATCTAGGTTTTGTTGATATTTAGACAGCTCACCCCAGTGAGTATCACCACTGACAATAATCACACCATTTACTTTATGTTTTTTAATAAGCGCAAATAAACGCTCACGATCAGCCGGATAATTTGCCCATGACTCCCAGCCTGTAAAATCAGCCAATAACTGTAAGCTTGAGGCAATGATATTTATCTTTTCATCTGACTTAAGCTCTTGTTCGAGCCATTGCCATTGGCTTTCGCCAAGCATAGAGGCGTTTTTATCGGTTGTTGGACTATAAGGCCCTTGTTTTGCCGGTTTACGCTCAAGTTGATAGGTCATCGCTGATACATGATTTAACGGCGCACGATTAAAACGAAGATCAGGCATGATGACCTTTACTGTTTGCTCACCTTCACCGTACGTGTACGAAGTGTAAATACCATCTTCACGAGTCCTGCGAGCAGAACCTGCTGGCTCTTGCCAAAAGTCGAGCATGATTTTTCGTGATTGCTGTTTTTTTGG
Organism: Pseudoalteromonas sp. P1-26; assembly: GCF_001401795.1. Classification (NCBI taxonomy): domain Bacteria; kingdom Pseudomonadati; phylum Pseudomonadota; class Gammaproteobacteria; order Alteromonadales; family Pseudoalteromonadaceae; genus Pseudoalteromonas; species Pseudoalteromonas sp. P1-26. The sequence goes on from NZ_LKDX01000008.1 coordinate 107,188, forward strand.
GTATTCGCTGCCAGCGTCATTTTCGCCATAATCATGGTCATCCCACATGGCTATTATCGGTGTATTCGCACGTAATGTTTTAAAGCCCGGCTTTTGCCCTAAACGTTGATATTTATTGGCAAGTACCGACATATCTTCGGTATCTCCATAAATGTTGTCGCCAAGGAACATAAACAAATCGGCTTTCTCTTTGTTGATGGCGTCAAAAATTGGAATAGCCTTGTCTTGATGACCACATGAGCCAAACAAGATTTTACTTGGCGCGGCAATCGCACTCACACTACTAACGAGCATTAACCCAGATAAGGCGCTTTTAAACAAACGAAGAGTGAAACTCATTTTAAAATCTCCTTAATCGGCGCTGCCATCTTCGGGTTAACTTGCTGACTGTTGACGCCTAAAATATTCAGCACAGTTGCCGCTACTTGCGATTGTTTAAGCTCATTTTTGGGCTTAATTAAGCCTGTTGCTTTTATATCTGGGCCAATCGCTGCTAACCAAATATGCTCAGAGCCAACAATGCCGTTTGGAAAACGCTGCTTTCCTTGCTCTGAACGTGCTAAAGCACGCTTAGAACTATGATGTTGCCAATCATCAGCATGACTGCCACGGCCATGATCGGTCGTGATGATCATTGTGGTGTTGTCTTTATAGCCCGGTGTTTGTTGAATTGTTTGCCAAAGGTCACGAATAAACGCATCACTTTGTTTAGCCGATTTTAAATAGGCATCGTATTTACCGTTATGGGCAAAGTCATCGGTTTCACCCAAGCTAATAACAAGCAAACGCGGCTGTTTATTTAATAAATATTGTTTGGCAAATCGGTAGGTAAAGCTGTCGAGGCGCACATTGTGCCAAGGGCTTGGGATCTCGCTTTGCATTTGGTTTAGCAGAGTCACTTCGGCTGAGTTCACTGCATCAAAGGATTCAAAGCCAGCATTAACATAAACCCCACTGCGCTCACGATTTACAATATAAAAAAACACATCCCAGCTACCAAAAAGCGCGGTTTTACCTTTAAACTCTGGCTGAGAATTTAAACTCTCTAAAATGGTTTTATTGGGGTTAGGCACTTTATCGTTGCTATCGATATTCTCATCTACTATGCCAGTTAAAATTTCACTGTAACCTGGGTATGAGAAATACCACGGGTTGCTTACCGACATCAATGAGCCTTGAGTTCTATCGCCAATCAAAACGCCCTGCTTTGCCAGTGTTTCACTAAAAAATGGCATTAACGCTTGAGTTCGCTGTGCTTGGTCATCTCGCCAAAAAAGCGCCTTTAGTTCATCTGTATCTGCAACAAAATCAGTGTTATCGATTAGGTTTTTATCTGCACCAGAGAACACTTCTTGCCAGCGAAGCCCATCAAGAGTAACGAGCACAACATTGTCGGCAGCTTTACTGTTTAAGCTTAATAGTGATGCCGCTACCACCACCGTGGCTAAAATTAATTTTTTCATATTTCACCTGCAAAAAAGCCCATCAAAGATGGGCTGTTTAAACGTTAGCTTATTACTTAAAACTGCGCTGTCAGTGTTAAAGCTGCGGTACGTGGTGCACCAATAAAGTAGGTTGAACCATTACCTGTGCCACCTGCGAGATATGATTTATCAAACAGGTTATTCACCACAAATGCAAGGTCGATTGATTTAAACACGCCTGAATCAAGGCTGGTGTTATACCCAATGTTTAAATCAACCAAGGTGTAACCATCAACCTCATTACGCGAACGGGTTTGCTCATCAGTCCATGCACCTAAACGCTCACCTGTGTATTTAGCCGATAAACCAAAGCGGAAATCACCACTGTAGTAGTCTGCCGATACCACAAATAAATCTTGTGCTGAGTCAATCACTTCATCACCCGCTTTAAAGCTGGCTGATGCATCCTCAAGTAGCTCACCATCGCTGTTGTAAGCACTTGGATCGTTCGATTGATACTCAGAGTTATTGTAGGTATACGATGTGTAAAGATTCCATTTGTCAGTCAGCATATAGCTTGCTGATAGCTCCACACCCGTTGACTCAATACCACCAACGTTGATGTAAGAACCGTTCGTGCCAATGGTGTAATCAATACCATCGGTATCACTGCCCGGAGCAATAAAGGTAATACGGTTATCAAATTCGATGCTGTAAGCGGTTGCCGTTAAACGTAAACGGTCATCACTGTAACGCACACCTAGGTCGATGTTTTCAGCTGTTTCAGGTTCAATTTCGGTCAGTGTTGATGAATCACGTTCAAGTACACCATCTTTAATTGCCGCAAAGTTTTCGCTGTAGCTGGTGAATAGCTCTGTGCTTGCAGATAGCTGATACAGCACACCACCGCTGAAAAGTACGTCTGAATCACTGTCGATTTTATCTGAGTATTCATCTTCAAAATGATTATAACGCTGAAGCTCAACAAGGTACTGTTTAGCACCTAAATTAAGCGTGAAATCACCTAAACTGATTGAGTCTTGTACGTACCACTTGAATGTATCTGTTTCGAAGGTGTTTTTATACTGTGTCCAATACGGCGTATGGTCAAAGTGATGATAAATACGGGCATCAATAACTTTATGCCAGTCACGTGACTCATCACGGTCTGTTTGTTCAAACCAAAAACCAGCTTCAATATCATGATTACCAAGAGTTACTTGGTACTCACCGGTCATACCTAAGCGGTCTTTTTTATAGTGAGTATGACGATACGACATAACAGGAATAGCATCATCTGGGTAACAGGCAGGGTTTAAGCCAGGGCCAGATGACCATGGCCACTCTAAACTTGCCGTACAACCTGCAGCAGGTGCAAGTGGGTTACCGTCGCTGTCGGTGAAGCCGTAGCTACCAGCATTTTCGCCGCCAATTGTTGTTGGGTTGCCATCGCCATCAACAGGTGACGTTAAATAAGGCGGGATCCAATCGCCACGACCCGAGTTTTTATGGTAATACGGCGACAAGCTTAAGTTTGAAGTGGCACTTAACGCGTAATCAAACTTTACATACGCAAGAGTATTTTCACGCAGTGTACCCCAGCCCTCAGCAAACATTTGATCAAAATGCGGCACGCCAGTCCAATTCCAAGTTAAACGATCCCAATCAGGGTTTTGTTCAAACTCACTAATGCTAATGCTGTTATAGTTAATTTCGTGAACATCATCATACGAAACACGACCCGTTACAGTTAAGTCACTAAAGTCTGATACAAACTTCGCTTCAATGTGCTGATTGTCTTTACCACCATTGCTGCCATCACCAATCCAGCGGCTGGTATCTGTTTGCGAATAGCTGATATAGGCTTGCGTGTTATCAAACACAGTGCCGGTTTCGTGCTTCACAAAGTAGCGGCTAGCATTATGATCGCCCGTTGTATAAGCAAACGTAGTGCTTTGCTCGGTACTCGGTTGTGCACTCACAAAATTGAAAGTACCGCCTAATGCTTCGAGTGATGCAGAGGCAATATCAGAAGTACCTTGCCCTACTTCAACCGTTGCTAAGTTTTCGCTGTCTAAGTAACGGTTTGCTTTTGCACCGCCACCATAGTTAGAACCACCATTAGGAATACCATCAATCGTCATACCTAATTGCTGTTGATTACCATCAATACTAAAGCCACGCATAGTAATGGTGGTTGACCAATCGTCACCACCAAATGCATCACCTTCGTTGATGCTAATACCCGGTAGGTTATCAATCACGGCTAACACGCTTGATACTGAACTTTGTTGCTCAAGCATGGCAGGTTCAATAACGTTATTTGCATAACTGGTTGGCTTTGCAACAACGGTAATTTCTTCAATTTCGTTATTCGTGTTTGCATTTGCCGATGTTGCTAAAAGCGTTGCGACTACAAGGCTTAGCTTTGTTTTTTTAGTTACTGTGCTCATTGTTTTTCCAAGGTTACGTATTTAAAAGCGGGCACAGTATGCAGAGCGCGTATGACATTTAGGGTCAAAATTTTTGACACAATAATTAAACAATTAATGCATTTTCATGGCAGATTTAAGACTTAACTGTTTAATAAATAAGAAAGTATTAGAAAAAACGCCCAGTTAAATTAACTGAGCGCTTGTTGGTTGGACAATATTATTAGGTTTGCTTAAATCAGTTCAGCCAGCATTTCGTCGCTGTATGGTGTTAACGCTTCACCATTTTTAACTTTACTGATGTAATCTGGGTTCGCAATGAATGGGCGACCAATCGCAATTAAGTCAAATTGGTTGTTATCGATAGCTTGATTAGCTGACTCAAAGCTATAGCTACCTACCCCGACTAAGGTACCTTTGTACGCACCGCGCATATATTCAGACGCTGACTTATCACCTAAGCTTGCAAAGCGCATGCTGTCATCAAAAATACCAACATGTAAGTACGCAAGGTTACGTGTTTCAAGGGCTGGTAATAGATAATCAAATACCGCCTTATCACCGTCACTTTCGGTCATATTAAAATACGCGCCTGGCGATAAACGTAATGCAGTTTTATTTGCACCAATTGCTGCCACTACTGCATCAACGACTTCAAGAGCAAAACGCGACATGTTTTCTGGTGTTTGACCGTATTGGTCTTCACGTTGGTTTGCAGCAAAGTGTAAGAATTGATCAATTAAGTAACCATTCGCACCATGAATTTCAACCCCGTCAAAACCCGCTTCAATAGCGTTTTCCGCCGCTTTTGCGTAGTCAGCAATCAAACCTTGGATGTCTTCGATGGTTGCCGCTTTTGGAGTAACGTAAGTTAACTCACGCATTCTTGGTACCGAACCTTCAATACCAATTGCTGATGGTGCCAGTACATCACCACCAAAAAAGTGAGGATGAGCAACACGACCAACATGCCAAAGCTGAGCAAACATTTTGCCGCCTTTAGCGTGCACAGCATCGGTCACTTTCTTCCAACCTTGTATTTGTTCACTAGTAAATAAACCCGGCGTATTTGGATAACCTTGGGCATCTGGGCGGATAATCGTTGCTTCGCTAATAATTAAGCCAGTATCAGCACGGCGTGCATAATAATCAACCATTGCTTGTGTAGGTACGAGGTTATCGTCGCTCATACAGCGCGTAAGTGGTGCCATTAGTACACGGTTTTGCAGCTCTATGCTGTCGTTTAATTTAAACGGAGAAAGTAAATCGGTTGTCATGGTTTTATCCTTATCTTGAACATACATTCAAGATAAGGGCGAAACATACACACTTCAAGGTTTATTTTGAATAATCGTTCAAGATTACGTAAACTTCGTTTATACCAATTCGCTTAATTAAGTGGTCTATTTTGAGGCAAGAAAACCTCGTTGATATCAAGGCAAAAATTTCGTTATTTAGTTGTTCTAAATCAGAAATTTTTAACGCGGGTAGCGACAGGTTTAATCCCTCAAAATGACTAAGTATTATTGCGGATTGGTATTATATACCGTGAGGAGCTTTAATGAGAACTGCTGAATTTGATACTGAATTTGTACTTCGCCAAGCCATGCATGCTTTTATGCAATATGGCTATGCGAAGACAAGTATGCAAAAGTTAAAAGAAGTAACTCACCTTCACCCGGGTTCTATTTACGCGGCTTATGGCAACAAAAAAGGCTTATTTTTAGCCGCCACCGAGCAATATCAAAAAGATAGAAACCAACAATTTACTGCCCTTTTTAATGACCAACAATCAATTTTATCGACCCTCAAACATTACTTAACTGTGATTGTTGATGAATGTATTGAAGGTGAAGTAGCTAAAGTGTGCTTGCTTACAAAGAGTATTTCTGAGGTTGAAGGCAACGACCCACAAATTTGCACTGTACTGCGTGGTAACTTAAACGCTTATGAGCATGCCCTCGCCGAACAACTTCAAAAAGCGCTAAATAACAACGAATTTGTAAGTAGCAAGTCAGCTCAACAGTTGGCGCGCTTTTTAGTCATGGGCATATACGGTATTCGTACCTATGCGCTGACAAATCAAGACCCTAAATCTCTGCAACAACTTGCTGACGATCTATTTGCCGCATTAGTAAATTAATTTAGCTATTAACTTTACTTGTCATATTAATTTATCACCTTATGATTAAGGTGTAGCTGTGTATAACTAAAAGAGTGAGCCTGTCATGAATAATGCAACTGCTAAACGTGTTGAAACTGAATTTGATGCTGTACTCGCCTTAGGCGCTAAGAAACGACTCGCTTATATGTTTGAAACGGTTCAAGAGTTTAAACAAGTGTGGATCCTCAATGATGAACATGGCTGCGTCATGCTCTCAAACGAAGACGACGACTGCGTGCCTGTGTGGCCTAGCCGTGAATTTGCCCAAAGCTGGGCAACCGGTGAATGGCAAGACTGCACGCCAAAAGCCATCCCTGTAAAAGACTGGTTAAGTCGCTGGACACCCGGCCTTGAGCAAGATGACTTACTCATTGCTGTATTCCCAACAGACCAAGACGACGGCACCATTTTATTCCCCGATGAGTTTGACTCACAACTAAGAATGCCAAAAAGACGATTTTAAGTACAAGGGAGCCAAGCGCTCCCTTTTTTATGCGATTTGTTGTAACCGAAGTGCCGAAATATCTTTTATCGGTGGCTTGCCAAAAAAGCGTGTGTACTCGCGGCTAAACTGCGATGGGCTTTCGTAACCCACTTTTAAAGCCGCAGAGCCCACATCAATTCGCTCATTCAGCATTAATTGCCTTGCCGCCTGCAACCGTAAGTTTTTTACGTATTGCAATGGGCTCATCTTTACCACATCACGAAAATGTAACCTGAATGTCGACGGACTCATGTGCGCATCACGGGCTAAATCATCAATTGAAAATTGACTCGTGTAGTTTTCTTTTAACCAACATAAGATCTTGGCTATTTTTTGATGGGCAGAGCCAGACATCACAATTTGCCTTAAATAAGGGCTGTGCGGACTATTTAACAGGCGCAATATAATTTCTTTTTTAATAAGTGGCGCAAGGTTAGCTTTTAATTGAGGCTCTTTGTCGAGTTGAATAAGCCTAAGTAAAGCATCAAGCAGGCCATTGTCAGTATCAACCACCGACATAGCTTGGTGCTTAGGGAACTTGTCTTGCCCAGCAAACTCCATTTCAGCAACAATATGGCTGATTTCATGGGCATCTAAGCGTAAGTAAATGCCGTAAAATGGCAGATCTTTACTAGCTCGCGTTATTTGTGAAGCTACAGGCACATCGACTGAGGTCACCAATGATTGGCCGTCAGTGTAATCATAACTATGTTCACCCAACACAACTCGCTTTGCACCTTGCAAGCTAATACCCAGACCTAACTCATACACGCAGGCCATCGGTAAAGAAACTTCGCTTCGTCTGAACACCAATAACTCAGGAATCGCCGTTTCAAAATTACCGTCTGCGATCGCTATCGCTTTAACCGCTTCTATTAATGCCTGACGCATTTAGATTACCTCTAAGAAATACTCAATTAAGTGTATCACCGTAATTTGAGGTTAGGACCATTTTAGGTAACAGTTCGTTATTTTAGGCAAAAATTAAATCATTTATGGCAAGCAGAAATCGCCATCATCAACCATAATGTATTTTCAATTTTTCGATTGCATGCTCTTTGCAATCAGCCAAAGCTACAAAACCTCAATACATTCAATACCTAAAATCAAAAGAGAAATTATGAACCATAACAACACGGATTTATTTGTGTTTGTCGCGATCGCTGCTTTGGTCACCGTTCATGACAAGCCCTTGTTAAAACGAGCATGTCAGCATGCATTGAATGATGGCGTTTCAATGCAAGAGTTGTGTGATACTTTACCGCATATCAGTGTGTATTCTGGGGTGCCAAAAGCATTGCTATCACTAGAGGTTTTAAAGTCCCTTGATGATACTAAAGGTTCACATACGTTGCTTATCAAACGCACAGAGCAGCAACTAAAAACCGCGCTCACATTTGGCCAGCTGCCATTTGGCATTGAGCAGCAAAATAACAGGGTATTTGAGCTTGCCTCTTTAGGCGCTTTATTTGCGCTAGACGATGCCAGCAGCTTAGTTAGCGAGCAACTTAAACGCTGTGTATTACTTGGTTATAGCCGTGAACAACTTGAATTATTAGTAATAGAACTTGCCAGAAAGGTCAGTAGCCACATTGCCATGCGCGCTAAATGTAATCTTGAAAAACACTTTGCTAAGGTGGGTTAAGAAAAGCGTATAAGTACTCTATTTTATCCGAGAATTTTGCTTCACATTGAAATTTGTCTAAGTTTTCGGATAGTTTAGAAAACGCCTCTGCTAAGCTTCAACTAAATAAATTATAGAGTATTGAAATCACTTGATTAACCCGCCTTAAGTTATAAAAAATAAAAATACTACTAAGATGAAAAAACTATAAGTTTGTCTATATTTAAGAAGATATTACTTAAATAGTGAATTGTATTAATGAAATCAACGATTTTGATAAAGCTCAACTCTTTTAAAAGTAAAGGGTTCACATTAGTTGAGCTTATGGTAGCCATCTCAATTATAGGGATCTTATCCTTAATCGCCTTGCCTAATTATCAAGGCTATGTAAATGAATCTAAGGCAGCCACCTTATTATATAGAATCCACTCTATTGGCCTTGCTTATCAGGATGTTATTGCAACTTCACCTGATGCAGTAGCAAAGCCAAATCAGCTTTCGAGTTCAAGCTTTGGTCAAGCCCCAAGCTATTTACCTGGGCTTGCCAATCAATTTTCAGAAGAGTTTGGTATTCAATTTTCAGCTCAGTTAGTTAATCACTCTGGTTTTTTTAATTTTACTGGTCATGAGGCTTTTCCTGTTTTATTTTTAAAAGCAAATAGTCAAAACGGATTGAATGTACTCAATGCCTTGGATCATGTAACTGAGTTAAAACATTCTTTTGTGACTCCTAATATGATGATTATTGCATTAGCAACACCTTATGAGACTCACCAAACCAATTTAATACCTTCAGAAACAAATACAAACCCTCCCAAAATAAATGTTAGTGCATCATTCTTTCTGTAATTTCGCCTGAGCTGGAAAAGGTGCAGGTCAAAGTTTATCCTTTTGATTTACCGACCAAAGTAA